>JABJBS010000279.1 GCA_018668695.1 Deltaproteobacteria bacterium | reverse complement strand
GCACGCCGACGCGATCTTCCTGCATTGGTGGAAGCGGCGCGTCGTCAACTTTATCGGCAAGGACATCGTGCGCTTGCATCACCAGCACACCCTCCAGCAACAGTATGCCAGTTCGAACTCGTCGGTGGGGCTGTCGGCGGGGCCGGCGGCGGGGCCGGCGGCGGCACCAGCGGCGGCACCAGCGGCGGCACCAGCGGCGGCACCAGCGGCAGCACCAGCGGCGGCACCAGCGGCGGCACCAGCGGAAGCACCAGCGGCGGAAGAAGCGAACACTTACTACTCGGAAGCACGAGACCGCACGGATATCACTGTGGCACTTGGGTTTTCCGGTCTATCTCGATCAGCCAAACTCAACGAAAACGGCGATAGCGTAAACGCAGTCACGGGTAACACGGGTGGGTTTGTGCCTGGCCTGGCTCTCGAAATTGAAGCCTACCCACTTGGCTACCTCGACGTAGGCCCTTGGTGGCTTCAACTCGCGGGTGTGCATGTTGAAGCACTTTGGACTGCTGCGATTAGCTGGCAAGACAATGGTCAGGAATATGAAAATAGCTTCTCAGAGCTCAAGCTCGGTGCTTCTTACCGCTTTGTTCTTTGGGACGATAAGGCAGCTCCTCACGCAACATTACGACTTGGTTACGCAATGCTTAGCTACCCCAATGGCAGTAGCTTTCCAGGAGCACAATATAACGCACCCTATATTGAACTAGACAGCGAATACGCACTTCCATTTGAACTCCCTCTGATTGACTCGCTCAGTGTTCAAGCTGGACTTAGCTACTACCTACTCTCGGCGCCTGCTGGCGGCGTAAGTAACCTTGGTGAAAAGCAGTCGGGCTCAGCGCTCGGTGTGAATCTCGGTCTCGTTGCTGCACTCGACCAATTCTTTGTTAAAGCAGAAGCAACCTTACAGACCATCAGCCTCGGCTACCAAGGTCCGTTTACTGCTCAGAGTGGTCAAATCTACCAAAACCCTGAGTTCAGCGAGCTGAGCATGGGCAGTAAAGTCCTGGTCGGTATTACCTTTTAACGCTCTGCACCTTTACGTTAAATCACACAGTGATAAATGCATGCCACGGAGGATGTGGCATGCAATCAACGTTTGACCATCAGCAGTTAGAAAATCGCTTCAAAAACGTCTGTCCAGACGTGGACTTTTGCTCTCTACGCTTTGTGCGCGAGAAAACAGAGCACCTTTCAGTAAGACAAGATATCGTTCAGCCCATCGGTAACACCACCGACAGCGGCGCGATGATCACCGTTTTGCACCAAGGTGGCACTGGATACGCTTCCACATCAGACCTTTCCACCCAAGGGCTTAAAGACGCGATAGAGAAAGCAAAAGGCTGGGCTCTCTTAAGCAGTGGTCGTGCGGTCACAAACTTTAGTGAAATCGCAATGCCTCACCCCATGGCGCAGTATCGCAACCCAGTTCAAACCCCGTGGCATTCAACGACGCTATCCGACAAACTCGACTATCTAAGGGAAGCCAGCTCAAGCCTTAAAATCGGTGAAGCGATTGTCGATTGGTCCGCAAGCCTCATGCGTGTGGACACAGAAAGCCTTTACCTCACGTCGGGCGGCGGTTGTGTTCATCAGCAACTCCATCACCTGATGCCGGGGCTCACGGTTGTTGCAAACCGTGGAACAGACACTCAGCGTCGCACCTTTGTCGATCACTGCCAGCAAGGCGGCCTGGAGTTACTGGAAGCCATCCAATACAAAGAGCAAGCACAAAAGCTGGGAGCCGAAGCTATTCAATTGCTCGATGCTCCCAATTGCCCGAATGACCGCATGGATCTTCTTTTAGAGCCTGATCAGATGCTGCTTCAAATTCATGAGTCCATCGGCCACCCCCTAGAACTCGATAGAATTCTAGGCGACGAGCGCAACTATGCAGGAACAAGTTTCGTAACTCCCGATATGTTTGGCACGTACCAATACGGTTCAGACTTACTCAATATTAGCTTTGACCCAACCCATGAGCAGGAACTTGCGAGCTACCAATATGATGACGATGGGGCCCAAGCAGAAAAAGTGATGATTATTGAAAACGGTATTCTCAAACATCCCCTAGGAGGCGTCATCTCACAAAATCGCGGCAACCGGCAAGGCACTTCCAGTACCCGAGCCTCCAGCTGGAACCGTCCTCCCATCGACCGCATGGCAAACCTGAATTTAGAACCAGGCACTCAAACCCGTGAGGATCTTATCGGTGGCGTTGAAAAAGGCATTCTGATGAGTACCAACCTGTCGTGGTCGATCGATGACTCACGTAACAAATTTCAATTCAGCTGTGAGATGGGACACATCATCGAGAACGGAGAAATCAAGCAGATGGTGAAGAACCCATCCTACCGCGGGATTTCCGCTACCTTTTGGAGAAACCTAAAGGGTGTTGCTGATGCCTCCAGCCGCAAGTTTTTAGGCACACCCTATTGCGGTAAGGGTGAGCCCAACCAAGTTATTCGTGTGGGGCATGCATCACCGATCTGCCTCTTTTCCGATATTGCTGTTTTCGGAGGCGAGTCATGAGCCAAGATCACCAAAGTTTTTTCTATACACTCTTTGAGTACGCCCAAGGCAAGATTCTTGAGCATGAAACATTACTTGCCTCTTTCTACGCTGAAGAGTCCTCTTTCGTCCGATTCAACAGTGGTCAGATACGCCAACCAGGCAGCGTAAGCCAAACAGAGTTCACCCTAGAACTGGTGGACGACAAAAAGCATCTAAGTGCTACATTCAGCCTTTCTCAAAATGACAACGACGACAAACAAACGGTTGATGAAACTCTAGCGACACTCAGGGAAAATCTTCAGTCCATTCCCGACGATCCACATTTTCTTTACGCAACGGAAGTGAACTCTTCAGAAAACTCAGAAGCAGGCAGCCTCCCAACGGCTCAGGAAATCACCGAAGAGATTCTCGCAGAAGGTGCTGGTCTCGATTTCGTAGGTATTCTTGCGCATGGCTCCGTAGCTTGTGGCTTTGCCAACTCCCTGGGTCAACGCAATTGGTTTACCCGCGATAACTTCAACTTCGACTGGAGCGTTTACAGCCACGAAGACAAAGCTATTAAATCGGGCTACAGCGGGTTTGAATGGGACCGAGATATTCTCTCAGCGAAATTTGCGCATACCCGTAAGCATCTCGATATTCTCAAGCTGCCCCCGAAAACCCTTGAGCCTGGTGAATATAAAGTCTTCCTGACGCCAGCTGCGCTCAGTGAGGTTCTGGGTTTATTGGGCTGGTTTAGCTTTTCGAAAAAAGCTGTCAAAACCAAACAATCTGCATTGCTTACTCTTGTTGAAGAGCAATGTACTTTGCATCCTTCGGTTCACATCAACGAGAACAACAACGGCGGCGTTGGTCCGATGTTCAACAGCAAAGGCTTTGTCAAAGAGTCCAGTATCGAGCTTGTGAGTAAAGGGCTTTATTCTGGAGCCCTTACCAGTGCTCGCTCAGCCCGTGAGTACGATGTACCAACCGACGGCTCAAACGCCGGTGAAACTCCTGAGTCCCTTGAGCTGGGAGCGGGTAAGCTTTTAGAAAAAGATATTCTGACGGAGCTTGGCGACGGACTCTACATCTCAAACCTATGGTATATGAATTTCTCAGACCGTCAGAGCTGCCGAATGACCGGTATGACAAGGTTTGCAACGTTCTGGGTTGAAGACGGTAAAATCAAAGCTCCCGTCAACGTCATGAGATTCGACGAGTCACTCTACAGAATGCTTGGAGAAAATTTGGTTGGGCTTACTCAAGAGCGTGAGCATATCTTGGATGCAGGCACTTACCACCGGCGTTCAACCAACTCTATCAACCTACCTGGAGCGCTTATTGAGGGCTTTAGGCTGACGCTCTAAACCATCAAGGTACGACAAGCGTTACAGAGCCTGAGAGTGTTGTGACTTCTGGAAACATTTCAAGTCGCCGAGCCATGCAAGACGCAATGTTGGCTGCGTATACTTCTTCAGGTTGCGATACATCAGGATCATCAGCATCAGAAGCACCTGCCCAGGTAAACTCAGGATCCCGGGTTGTACCCGCAAGCTTTAAAGATAGCTGAGAGACCTCAAACGGGTTCTGAAGTGCATCGGCTAAGCAAATTCGAAAATCATCTTTGACCACTGCTCGACTTCCCTGACGTCGGCGCGCTTCTTTGAGCAGTTTGATTTCTCGCTCAACCAAGGTGACTCCTTCTGGGTCTATTTTGACGACTTCATCCATTCTTAGATAAAACGCCGCGCACTCGGTTTCGTACTTCAGCATTTCTCGACCAAATCGCTTTTGCTCAGCTGCAGAACTCACCGTGTGACGAAAACGCGCCGCGACCTTCAATACATTTTTGCAATCGTTAAGCTGGCGATACACCCAGGCTTGCTTGACCCGAGACTCGGCATAATATTCCCCGAAGGCCACTGACTCATATTGGTGAGCCGCTGCTTGGTAATTACCAATTCCTGATTCGAGGTCTCCAATGCGCGTGTGAATTTCCGCAATGAGCCTCGCTTGACCAATTTGGAGAGCTTTCCCGTAAGCTGAGACGGCCCCAACTTCATCACCGCTTGCCTCGTAAAGCAGTCCCCGTAGGTAGAGGTTATAGACCTGTAAACGCTCTTCATCATCACGGGGCATATTGTCTTCAAGTGTGGCAATGAGGTCACCGTAATCGGGGAATGGTTTTTCTGGTTCCTCGCAATTGGGTTTGCAAGCCGAGTATTGCTTCAAATCTTTGCGGTAATAAACGAGGTCTTCCTCATAAATAAGCTGAGCTTCGTCCCAATCAAGAAGGCTTCGGGCGATCATGGCGCTGCTCTGAAGTTCTTGGGTGTAAAGGTCAGAGAGCACGCCCTGACGCGACGCGTCGCGTTTGGTGCGAAGAGTTTTGAGCTTTTTGGCCGACTCGCCTGCTTGTTTTGCCAAGACGAACTTCTCGCGGTCAAGCAAGGCTGTCTGTAGCCGGGCTTTGATAGAGCCACTCACATCCAAAGGTTTTAGCATCTTCAATGTTATTAAAGCTGCTGGAATCGCTTGGATTTTTCTCGAATCAGGTTTTTTAGGAGTGATCTCTTCATCGTTAAAATTCACACCCGCCCAAGCCGATGCAGACATTAACGAAACGAGGAGACTCAGCGTTACTGACGATAAATATTTCTTCATATC
The DNA here is from genome assembly GCA_018668695.1 of Deltaproteobacteria bacterium. Lineage (NCBI taxonomy): Bacteria > Pseudomonadati > Myxococcota > Myxococcia > Deltaproteobacteria bacterium. Next base: position 4,433 of record JABJBS010000279.1, on the reverse strand, counting down.
CAATGACCCAATCATTTCTGCTCCACCCTGATTCTTTCTTACAGGCGACCTTAACCAAAGCCAGCCTACTGGGACGTCTTTTTTGTAAAAAAATGACCATGGTGGCCAAATTAGAGCCGAGCTGCTCTCTTAGTTAGGCTGACGGTACTTCAGCAAGCGGGGTAAGTATGTTTGCTCCCAGGCCTTGGCCTGCGCAAATTCGGGGTAAGACTCTTCAAGAATCACAAATTCAGGAGGGTGAATCAGGCGGCGCCCGCCATGTTCTTCGACCCCGAGAACCTCATGAAGCATCTCGTGGTAGATAACCCAAGAAATGTAATAACGGGGTACAAAAGATTGATCTAAGCACGGGTGAATACGGATTAAATTTTCACGCTCGCTGTAAGAGCCTAAAATAATCGATTTACGACGGGTTTTAGAACCTGCGCGGCCCCAAGTAATGTTGGCTTTGCATGCATCATGAAAAAACTCGGAGTTTAATGAAGCTAGGATCTCCCGTAAATCATAACAGCGCCCCAACGCATTAAGGTTCTGACGAACTGGGACTTCACGGGCCGTGGTCTGAATGTAGCGGTCGATCACCCGGCCAGCCACTGCATCGCGAGCACCGAGGTAAGAAACCATCGCCTCCCAAACCAGCTCCGGCGCCTCCACAAACATCTTGTGAAGCCTCATACCCAAGATACCTTGATGCTCTTTCCAGCTCATCATGGTGCTTCTGTTGTTGGTAAAGGTTACTTGAACAGGCCTCGCCAAACGCTGGCTTAACCACGTTGCCGCGACCTCATCCGGTCGGCCACTGTCCCACGACGGCTTATCGCAAGCGTCCAGACCCCCATCGAGGGAGACACCCTCGAAAAGCTCTTCGCCATCATTGTGCATCGTCATAAAACAACTCGTAACACCCCCAACTGACATAACCAAACCGGCGTATTGATGTTGCCAACATGGGGTATTCGGTGCGAGTGTGCCCCCATGCAAATTGGGGAGTACCGTATCATCGACAGACTGGGCATTGGCGGCTCGGGCGAGATCTATCGTGCGCACCACCAAAGCTCCAAACCACAAGAAATCGTTGTCATTAAACGCCTCTTAGCCAAACTTCGAAGTGATGCCTTAGCCCGCGACCAATTTATCATTGAAGCTGACCTTGGTAGGCGGCTGATGCACCCCAACCTCATACGGCAACTTGCCTTCGGCCTCGAGGATGAGGAACTCTTCTTGGTTCTTCAATATGTAGACGGACCCAACCTCTTTACCCTTCTCAACACGCTCAGAGCGCGCTCCATGCAACCCGCTGGCTATGTGGCCGGGTATATCATCGCCCAGATACTAGAAGGTCTTCACTTCGCACACGAGCTCAAAGGAGCGGATGAATCGTATTTAGGGCTGGTCCACCGTGATGTGAATCCACACAATATCTTACTCTCCTACCATGGAGGGGTGGTTCTCGCCGATTTTGGGGTTGCACGGCTTCAAGGACTCGAAGGTGGCCGCGCTGAGGAAGCCGCATTTGGTAAGCTTGGCTACCTCTCACCTGAACAACTTCACGGTAAGCCCATTGACCGCCAAACCGATGTCTTTGCGTGCGGCGTCTTAGCGTACGAGTTATTTGTCGGTATTCACCCATTTGTCATGCAAGGGGATAGCGATGAAGATGTTTCGAAGCGAATTCTCGACGGTGAATTCCCAGATCCGAATCTAGCCGTGCCCAATCTTCCCATGGGAATCGGCGACATTTTGCGAAAAGCGCTCCAGGTAAAACACAAAAAGCGATTTGCGACAGCCATGGAGATGAAGCAAGCATTATCGCGGTTTGTGCCCAATATTCGTGAATCGAGATTGGCCCTAAGCCATCAATTGCACCAGCTTTTCCCACAGGTTACATGATTTAGACCAACAATTGGTTGCGCTAAAAGCCCAAAAGTGACAGGTAAAAAGAGTGACTGAAACTCAGAAAACCAGAAAATGGCTGCACATTGGCCTCTATATTGCGCTCTTAGCCAGCGCGGCCGGTAGCATCTTCTATACCCAAGGACTCTGGGCAGCCTTTGGTGCCGGAGATTTATCGCTTTGGGTTCCCCTGGTTGCTCCAGCTGCCTTCACAGTATTTGTGCTTATCTATACCGTAGACCGCTGGCTCCTTGTTAAACGACGTGGATACCCGCTGGTGCGAGCCTTTGTTCAAGTTGCGGTAACCCTGGCATTTCTTACATCGTTGATGCAGCGCCAAGCCGTTGAATATAAAGAAGCGACTGAAATACAGGCCTCGCCTGAAGCGGTCAGCGATCTTCTTGCGCACCGAGAAGCTCGCGTCAGAGCCGCTGGGTGTGAATTACTCGCGTTGCGTGGAGAGTTACCGAAGTACCAAGCCATTGAAGCTCTCGCGCTTCGAGATAAGAGCCCTGTGGTTCAAGACCGCTGCGCTAAAGCACTCGGTGCTCTGCGCACCATGACGCAAAAAACGCAAACTCCGACGACAGCGCCGGCGGCTCCAAGCCCATAAGCGAATTGAAATCCTGAGTTAAGCTTCCCACTTCGCAAAAGAGTCCCAATCGATATACAATAGGTCCGGTATTCCAGGCACCATTACAAGGCAATCGAACATGGCAGACGATATTCAAAAAACAGTGCTTCTCAAACGCGTCAGTATCTTCAAAGACCTAGACGAATTTGCTCTTCAAAGCCTTGCAAGTCGACTTGAGACCGTAAACTACAAAAAAGACTCTGAGATTTTTCGGCAGTCTCAAGATGGCGATGCACTTTTTATTGTCGTCTCGGGCCGCGTGAAGGTGGTCATTCACAATGAAAATGGAAAAGAAACGATTTTGACCATTTTCAAAGCTGAAGATTTCTTTGGCGAGATGAGCCTACTTGATGGCGAGCCGCGGTCTGCAGGGGTTTACACAACTCAAAAATCGACCTTGCTTAAACTTTCACGGACAGACTTCATCAGCCACCTTCAGTCCTTTCCAAATTCTGCCCTGAACATCTTATCGGTTATGTCTGCGCGGCTAAGACGAGCCAGCGAAATCATTGGTAACCTCGCCTCTCTGGATGTCTATGGCAGAATGGCTCGGGTTATTCTCGATATGGCTAAAACAGATGGTGAGAAAAAAGATGAAGGCGTCTTTATCAAATCTCGGCCTGCACAACATGAACTTGCAGCCATGATTGGTACCACACGTGAAACTGTCTCTCGTGTACTCGGAGAATTCCAAAAACGCGGGCTTATTATGATGTCTGGAAAAGGGCTTTTAGTGAGCTACGGGTTTGCAGAAGACGAAAGCATCATCAAAAAGCTTTAAGCCACTTATTCCGTAGTGTGGGTGACCAATTGTGTAGCAACCCAGGACCAATCCGTTGGAGCTTCGCTAGGCTCACGGTCAGGATTCTTTAGAACAACAAAATGGTTCGCATCCTCCAAGAGCTTAGCCACAGCTTTACCTTCTTCGCTTTCGGCGGGTATTTTCTCAAGGTAGCTTTTATAAAACCTAAGGGCCAAAGCACGATCACCCAGTTTTAAAGCTGCAACCGCTCGAACTCGATCAACCTCAACTCCAGCGCCGCCTAAGCTTAAAAACTCTTCCATCAGTTTCATCGCCGCCGCTGGATTTGCACCTTCTACAGCTTGGAGCCCTTGAGCCCACACATCCATCGCCATCTCATGACGCGTTGGCGGAGGAATCACAATTTCCAGGGTGCGCCACTGCGCCAAGGTCTGACCGTATGAAAATGCGCAGAGCACAAGTCCCAATGACAGACTCCCCATCAAAAATGCACTCATCCAAGAAGCCGAGCTTTGATCAACAACCACAGGCTCAACATTAAACTCTACGAAATCATTGTAACCGGTGCCATTTGCAACTTGGTTTGAAAATGCGGGTAACTCGGGCAAAGGGACATTTGCAAAAGATGGTGATTCCGACTCGGAAGCCGCAGCAGTGGGATCAGACCAAAGCTCAACGTCGAGGTCGTCCAAATCAACTTCTTGAGAGTCTCCAGTGCTTAGGGTCGATTCACCCACCTCAACAACAACATCCGTAAGGTCGATCGCCAAATCGCCTTCGGAGCTTAAGCTGGGCATTTCAGGTAGCTTGAAAACGCCAGTTGCAGCACCATCGTCTGCATTGACCACTGGAGGTGCTGGCAAAATTGCGGCTGATAATAGTTCTCTGCTACCCTCCGCGATTTCCTGGGGCACAGCCTGCTCAGGAGCCGGCACACCCACCAGGGGCGTCTCGCGGTGAAAAGCCACCAGCTTCTGAGCCAAGTTACTTCCCGGCTCAAAGCTCATCGCCACCAAACTGGGCAAGGTATCAGAGGGGCTTGGAGCCTCCAGCCAAACCTGTCCTGAACAGCTTGGACAATTCCCTGTAATGACCACACGTTTGGGCGGTGAAGAGGAAGACCATTGGCAAGCAGGGCAGATT
>JABJBS010000278.1 GCA_018668695.1 Deltaproteobacteria bacterium | reverse complement strand
GGCCTGTCACGCCGGAGGCCGCGGGTTCGAGTCCCGTCCGCCCCGCCATTTCGACAAAGAAAACGTTCAGCTTAGCTGGGCGTTTTTTTTTGCCTAAATTCCGAGTCACTCCTCTCTCCCCGCACTCTAAACTCGCTTAAAACACCAACAATACTTATATATTCTAATCACTTAGACGCACCCTATTTTTCGGTATAGTCTTCTAGGACGGCGCTGGACCTGTGAGTTGATTCAAAGTGAGGTTACCCATGATATTTCCCCCATCTTTTAATCCCCAGAAGATTCAAGTCCCACACTTGATCACGATTCCCTATTCCCACTACTGCGAGCTCGCGCGATGGGCTCTCGAGCATACAAAAACCGAGTTTAGGGAAATAAAGTACGCACCGGGTTACCACACCAATCGCGTGGGTCATTTACGGCAAAATCGGTCAAACCGCTCCGAGACCAGCTTTGTTGGCCAAGAAAGCGGCGTGCATTCCGGTCGACGTAAATACGCTGTTCCATTGGTTTGTATGCCCGATGGTCAAATCCTACGTGATAGCTGGGAAATCCTGGAATTCTCCTGGGGCGCGGCAGAACCCAACTGGAGAAAACGGTTTGATCAGGAGCTTGGTATTTGTGTTCGGCAAATCATCTACCACGCAATTCTTACACCTGAAGGCAACCACCTCTTAGAAGAAATGCTCGAAGATGCGTCCCTCGTGGAGCGTGGTCTTTGGATGATTCTAAAAAACAAAGTTCGAGGGAACATCCGCAAACTCATGGCCATCACGCCTGAAAACGTCGCAGAGGCCCAAAAGAGAGTCACTCAACTCTTTAAAGAAATCAGCGACACGCTTGATCAACGCGGCGGTACCATCGCGTCAAACGAAGGATTTGGCCCAACGGAACTCGCCTTCTCGGCCTTGGCTGCTGCTTGTCTGCTTCCTGCCAACTACGCCAATGGAGCGGCGAGGCTTCCTGCTTTAGAAAAATTCCCGCAATCATTCATCGATTTCGCGACACAGTGTCGTGAAACACCAGCTGGTCAATTTGCTATGGATTGCTACGAGAATCAGAGAGTGACGGCTTAAATATGTCCGCCTGAGTCTTTAACGAATTGCTTCATCAAGGTCTCATCCCCGAAACGGTATTGATCAATTGCGATTCCAACCCCCGGGGGCTTACCACGGTTCTTGGTATCGTTCTCATCAACCACGTACATAATGGTTCCAACTACGTGGAGAACCCTCATAATCTCAAGCAGGTGCATCGTGAATTCGACCTTTTGCATCACCTTGAAGGGCTTGATGGTCGGAATGAAAATCTCACGATTTTTGAGATTCTTTTCGTACTCCATCACAAATTGCCACCGGGTCTCGTAGCTAATGTGCAAATCTTCTTGATAGTCACCTTCACGTTCTTCGTGATCTATCTCGCGGATAACCTTTTCAAGAAGCTCGATGTACTCTTCATTGCGACTTTGCAACTCGAAGCCCATCTCGTAACCAACCTTGCTGGTATCGGCTCTCTGTGCCCGCTTGCTCCACCGAACCTCGCCCATAAGCTTGATCGGGAAACGACCCGCCTTGATATCGAGGGTAACGATCTGCTTTACGTCAATGCTCGTCTTGGCGGATATAGCCATGCCTCCCGAGGAGAGGTCCAAGGTAAACCCAGTTACTCGCTTGGTACCCACCTTTACGGTGACCGGATACCGTTTTAAATAACGAGGACTTTTACGTTCTTTGAGAGTTCCCACACTCAATCCTTATTGCACAACATTCCCTGCGACCTGCAAACGAGGTCTATACTATGCTAGCGCATATCGAAGTCAAAACCGAGCCCCGTCTGCGGAAACCAACATTTACAAGAAAAACCATTAGGAACAATTACTTAGTGATTTTCAAACTATTTAGCTGGATACCATATCGGTGATGTCCAAGCACGTTCTCGCAAGGTTTTTCGGATCTCAGAATCATCGCAGGCACTCGGACGGCTCTCCCCGCTCAATCCCAGGCATGCCTGCGCGGTCCATCGACAGCGTGGATATTCAACCACCCGGACGTAGTAATAAGCGTGGGCACCGGGGTCAAAATCAGGATCTTGCCAATACGCGCAGAGTGTATCTGCACCACTGCCCGATGCAGTGCAGGTATTTTCATCAAGCTGATAATCCCCCGTATCGGTTACGACGTCATAAACTTTAACGCCCCGCTCACCGTCAGCCGTTACCCAACCTTTGATGATTTGGAGTTTTTCGAGTGGTACTCCTGCTGAACCCGAAACGTCAGATTCTCGCAGCGCAGATACAACAAACCCTGGAGCACCGCCGCTACCAATCAAATCCCCTCCCATGGGGACTCCATCGGCGTAACCCGTTTTGACCATATCCGGGTCATCACAAATGGTATTTTCGAAATCAAAGCTTCCAAAAAATCGAACCGTTATTTGCGGCCCGCTCGTCCCCCAAACTTCCTTACGGCGCATCGCTTCAAAAATCGCGTCACGGCTGTTTTCTTGAGCCCAGACACCTGTGATGCCACCGGGGCTAAATCGCCAACCACCTGCCGGAAGCGTATCTCCATCCATGCGAGCCACGGGAGTCACATCGTTCATACCAACGTGACCCTGCCATTTCTCTTCGGATACCGCGCCTGGGGTCCCGTTGTGAGTGTCTGTTGATGCCGTGATGCCTAGCTTAAATGGATTCACACCAAGTCTCTGCTGCTCGGCCATACCCTCAACCAAAACGTTTCTGACAAAATCCTGAGCATCCACACAGCCGCCGCCACTAATCCCAAGACTGCCCGGATTGCCTTCGCAATCTAAGACATCCTTCACGTGATATTTCTCAAAGTCGCACAGCTCATCATTAGCACCCAGTGAACCACTTAGGCCGTTCATGCATTCCGAATCATTCTTATGCTGATAAATCTCAACCAACGGCTCCATTCTTGCCCGAAGCTTAAGCGCCTCTTTCTGCTCTTCTTCGCTGTAACTTCTTGGATACTCCGGAGCGAAGAGATTACCGTTGCTTAAATTCGAATTATGCGGAATCACCAAGACGTCGCAGTTGCCCTCAGCAGCAGTACAGTTTTCATCCAACGCCTTCCAAAGCCCCTCACGACGTGGCTCTTCGTAATAGGAAGTCGGTAAAACGGGTACCTCCGCATTTCGGAAAATAACGTTACGGTGTAAATTCGCGACATTGGTTGCCGCAGAATATTCATAGCCGACAAATGACGTAAACTCGCAACTGCCACTTCTATCGTAAGCACCCTCAGCGGCTTCTTGAGTTCGCTGCCAAACACCCAATGCTTTTTCTTCGCAGTCCTCACCATTTTCACCACACAACCCCCAACGTTCAGGGCGGTCATCGGCCAAGGCAAAACCAAAAGTAAACGTTCCGCCATTACGTCCCGCTCGAAGAGATTCGCACTCGGTTGAGTTATACCCGGGTGCATCAGAATCCAAACACACTTGAACCTCGCCAAAGAATTCAGCGTGGTCGGTGACGGCGACAAAATCCAGGCCGCGGTCAAGCTTAACCGGAACAGTACCCACACCATTTTCATCTAATGGCGGCAAAAGAACCTGTCCCCCTTGGGCAAAGGCATAGGCATCATCGGGTGTGGTTCGAACATCTTGGGTAAAAGCATCAAACGAATAAGACGTGTGGACGTGCGTATCACCAAAGTAAGCGTTGCGCTCTTTGTTGAAGTCCGAGCAAGCTTCTCGCTCTTCTGTAAAATCGATTTCGTAATACTGTGAAATTTTACTTGAGCAACCACATACCATCGTCAAGCAAGCGATAAAACCAAGCCAACACGTTCGATAACCCAGTACACCGCCACTGTGCCCATTCCATATGCTGTGCATGTTCGTATGTTCCTTCCCCATGCTTCGTTTCGAACACGGATCCATTGAATACCCTGCCATACAACCCAGACAAAAAGAAGCTGGCCAACCTCTACCCCAACATTAAAGCTAACGAGAGCAATTGGAAGTTGTGAATCAGGCAAGCCCACTTCTTGAAGCGCTCCCGCAAAGCCCAATCCGTGCAAAAGACCAAAGCCAAAAGCAACCAGCCACGGCAAACGTTTAGAAAGAGTCTCCGAATCGGTTAAAACCTCATGCGCTAAGAGCACAATACTCAATGCGATGCAGGCCTCAACTGGCTCTGAACGCAGAGTTAAAAGCCCCAGCACGGCTAGCGCAAGCGTGATGCTGTGTGCAATTGTAAAGGCGGTCACTGCATAAATAAGTTTCCGAGCCGAGACTGTAATAAGCAAGAGTCCCAAAACGAAAAGCAGATGGTCTGGACCCAGTAAAATATGTTCAACACCAATGAAGATATAATCTTGAACCATCGCCCATAAACCCAAAGCAGCGCTGGGCGCTATTTGTGCCTCACGTTCGTCCCGTAACAAGAGAGTCAAAGATTCTCCCTCTAAGAACGATGCCTCAATCATGACATGGAGTCCTGGCGGGTCCGTGGGAAACTTAACCATCCCCAAGCCAACTTCAGAATTGCACAAGAGATAGGCCCGGGTTCGGGTTATGCCCTCTCGCGTAAGCCTTTCCGGCTCACCATCGAAGCTACAACTTTCAGGGAATTGAAGGTCATGGATTGTGGCGGCCGCGGCCGCTCGATTCACTTTCCAGAGAATGTCATAGCTGCTTGAGCTTTGCTGGGCCACCTTGAAAACCGCGAGAGATGAACCATGCCCCCAGGCAGTATTCACGCTCAATAAAATCCCAACGACTATCGTAATCAACCACCGGTTCATTGAGGCGCACTTTCCTCAACAACTCGATAGACTTTCTCCAGTTCCTCTAGCCTAAGCGTGAGGGCTTCGTTGCGCTTGTTATTTCGCCACACATTCTGAACTTGGTTGGCAACCGCATCAAGCGCAGGAGCCTCTCCCTGCGTGCGCTCCTTTAGCAGAACCAAGTGCTCACCAAAGCTTGATGTAATAGGCCCGTGCCATTGGCCCGGTTTTAGATCGAAAACCGCATCGGCAAAAGATTCGCCCAAGAGAGTATGAATGCGAGGGCGAGTAAGCCCAACCTGATCTCGCCCGTGAATAAATGGGTCACCCCGGATGGTCGAATCCCCGCTTCGCAACCCCTCTAAGAGTTTAGACATCGAACTTGGCGCCGGTTTGCCTTTCTTAAAAAAGACATGCTCGAAAGTGACAGTCGGCAGGACCTTAAAGACATCCGGGTTCTTTTCCAAGACACTTTCTAATTCTTGCCGTGTAGGTGACATAGCGGCCGCCTCATCCTCGGCTAAAAACCGCATCGACTGAATCAAGCGGCGTCTCATCACAGGGTCACTCTCGTCCAAGCCGAGTTTTTTGGCCTCCCGGTAAAGCATCTCATCTTCAACCCAGGTACTTATCAAACCACTAAGCTGCTCGGCATTAGGCACAACACCATGCTTTCTCTCAAAGTCAGCGGCCAATGCCTTTGTTAAACTTGTGGTGACGACAATGTCGCTCTCTGCACTCGTCAATCCGCCACCGGCCAAACAAAATAACGCACTGCCCAGTAGAACAAAGTGCAAGAGTGGTTCGCGTAACCATTTAACTATTCGAAGCATTTGTGAATTCCCCTGACCCGTATCGACCTCCGGCTTGTATATCCAACCCTGCCTTTCGTAAAGCGGGCAAGTTGGCTTTGAGACTGACTTTGTGGGTACGATGCTCCTATGGCTTCCGATGGCTCAGTAAAGCGTTCCACCAGTGAACAGCGTTCCACCGAATACTTTACGGGGCGCCCTCTCGGCGAGATTGTCCAGGCTCTCTACGGTGTTTCGGGCGAGACCATTGATGCCGCTCTCACACAACAAAAGAAATCAGGCCACAAGCTTGGCGATATCTTGGTTGACCAAGGTCACATCAGCCAAGAGCAACTTGCCGCTTGTCTTTCGGTCCTCGTTAAGCGGGAGACGACTTTTCTCTCACACGCCTTTTTATCACCTCTTAAGCAAAAGTGGTGGGGTCGCCACTTCCAACTTACGCTGGAGAGCTTTCTCGTCGCCCTGCTAACCATTGCGCTCATACCACGCTTAATTGGCAGCTCGGAAAGTGGACTCATCGCGATTTTCCTATTTTCGGCTGCGCTTACCACCCGATTTAACGTGGTCTTGGCTGACATCGATTTCAAGAATGAGGCAATTGATATCCTAGCGCTGTTCACTGGGCTCTTGTGGGCTTTTGTGGCGGTTACCGTGACCTCATCACCCAACGTTTTGATGCAATCTTACGGACTCATCATGGAGGCAGCTGGCATCAACCCTGCGGCGATGCGTGGGCCTGTAGCCATAGACTGGATCGGAACCTTTCAACATAACAGCGGGGTTCTTCTCACCGTCTTTATTCTCTCTTTTTTGTATCGAGGCTACGCCGCAGTTTTGATTCTCTCGTGGAATGCCTGTGTCTGGGGCTTAAGCCTGGCTTTTATGACGATGCACTTTTCTCAGGACGCGAGCGTTCTAGGAACCCTCGTCATCGCCGGTCAAATCGCACTTGCCATTCTGCCTCACTTGGGGCTAGAGGCCCTGGCTTATATTTGTGTTTCTCTGAGCGCGATCAAACTATCAAAATCTATTTTGTGGCAGCAAAATGATGGGCCTCATCATAGAAAGTACCTAATTCCCTGCCTTCAGGGAATTTTTGCAGGGATCGGTCTTCTGCTCATAGCGGCCATCGTGGAGTCTGTTGTCCCACATCAGATCCTATAAGCACCCATTCCCTACCACCGCCTCACTCTCGCAGACAAAGACGAACAATATTTGCTGTGTTAGCTTGAATATATCAATTGAAATCCAGGGTTACCGGGGGAAATTAAATGGACAACTCAGGCTTAGGTCTCCAGCATATTGTTTTCGGCACGCTAGTCGTGGCACTTGTTTTTGCAGTAACAGAACTAACACCGCAACCAGGTATGACCGGTCACGCGATGGATGTTATCAGCCCAACCTCGGCAACAATGGCCGCGGAATTGGTTGAGCCGACCCTTGCAGGAGCGGGACTCCAAATTATTGCCGAAAGGCAAGATTCAACGGTCAGTTTTGTACCAACTTCAACACTAAGTGAACTTGCTAACCAAATTGAGACGGCAGTTTCAACAACAGAGCGTTCGCAGCTCTTGGATAATTATCTGGAAATGGTCGACTCGCTTCCAGAAGGACCCAACCGTGAGTTTTACCTCTCGGAGCTTGCATCGCTAGAAGCACGTTAGCACGTTAAGTTATTTAACGTAGTTCGGTCTTTCTACGGTAGGAATACCGCCACTTCGGTAGTGCGCGACTGAATTGGCATAGTAAGCAACAATACGAGCGTCGTTGGGGTTGACCCTAACGGAGACACCTTCTTGGACAACGACGTGTCGTAATCCCAATCTCAGTAACGCACCTTCTACCATCCACTTCGCACCTTGCTCTTCGGCCACCACAATGGCTCCGAGGTCGCGGAACTCTTCTATGCCTTTTTCAACAGCCGCAGTTAATGCTTCTATCGTTATCAAAGGTTCTCTAACCAATACGTCACAGACCAAGCAAACGGGCGTTACTGGTATTAACAGCCCCACTTGATGCATGACGAGTTCACAGAACTCTGCCACATGGCCGCGTCGTTCTTTTTTCGCCAAAGAGAAAATATCGGTGCCACGCTCAGCGTGCCATTGGTCAAACGAGATAGGCTCCCCAAAGTGGACGGTTGCGTGCCCGTTTTTTCGGATTTGCCGTTTGTAGAACTTTAAAATGTTACCAAAAATGATTGCAAGGGTACTCCGCAACATACCCAGCTTCGTTGTCTTGGGCTTATCATCTCCCTCTCCAACCAATACCCGGTCTTCTAAAACTCTGTCGTAATTAATACCAACGGGAACAAAAAGCAGGTCCCGAGTAAATGAGCGGTCCTCCTTAGAGCACAGCATCGAGTCTAAGAGTCCAATTTTTGGGGGCCGTAAATATCCGTCGCGACTGAGTCCACCCTCAGGAAACATGGCCTGGGTGACTTCATTCTTCGTCACAACCTGCACGTAGCGGCGCAGCACCGTATGGTAAAGTTCCTCGCGGCACCCCCGCCTAAGAAAATAAGAACCGAAACTTTTAAAGACATACTCTAGAGGCCAGACCCTGGCCCACTCACCAACCGCGAACGAGAGTGCGACATTATCCCGCAGAACATAGGGTGCGAGTACAAAGTCGACATTAGAGCGGTGATTTAAGATGTAAACGACGCATGCTTTTTTATCGCGGCAGTTCTTTTTAACCCGCAATAACTCATCCTCACTGTATTCAACTCGATAGATGAAGCTTAGAAACGTATGCGCAATCCAGTACCCGAGCTTGTAATAAACAAGTGGTTTAAAAAATGGGACAATCTCTTCAATATAACGGTGAGCCTCCAGGCGGAGCCCCTCCCTCGTCCCCTTCCCCGCGGCAACCAGCTCTTCAATTTTCTGGCTAATAACGTGGTCATGATTCAGTAAAAGTTTGACCGCACTTTGCGGCGCGAATTTAAAAGCATCAAACTCAACTTTGAACCGGCGCAGTGCATCTTCGAATCGGCGCTCAGCCGCAGTGGCACGGCCCTCTCGGTTACGACGACGCAATCTGAGAATCGCTAGCCATAAGACAAGCAACGCCAGAACAGCTAAGCCTCCATAAATTGGTTCTATCACCTGCTTCATTCCCCCATTTTAAATATATTGTCCTCCCTGCCGCTTCCCCACGCAATAGCTGACTTTGGTAATGAACGGAGTCACGAATGCATCGGCTCGTTCCAAAATCGTTGACAGAACCGTCCAACGGTTCCTATGACGTGGGTGTGAACAAAATAGATCCCAAAAAGCCGTTATCCGGCCTTCGCATCGCTAGCTTTGAGAGCCGCCATAGCTCCAATATGGCCAAGCTTCTTGAGAAACGCGGAGCGACACCTCTCCAAGCTCCAAGCCTCCAAGAAGTGCCTTATCAAGACCACACTGATGCAATCGCCTTTGGTGAGGTGCTTTTGGCCGGAAACTGCAGCTGCCTCATAGTCATGACCGGTGTGGGGACGAAGATATTGATTGAAGCGATGTCGACGCGGTGGCCCCAAGAACTCATCGTTGCGGCTCTTAGCAAGGCGACAATCATTTCTCGCGGACCAAAACCCGTGGCCACTCTTAAGCAATATGGGCTAAAGCCTCTACTGGTCGCGGATCCCCCAAATACCTGGGAAAAAGTTCTGGAACTGCTAGACGACCAATGGCCAATAAGCCAAAAAAGAATTCATGTTCAAGAGTATGGCGCCCGCAACCAAGCCTTTATTGATGAACTTAAGAAGCGCCAAGCCGATGTCTGCCCTATTCCAATCTACGGCTGGCAGCTGCCCGACGACACCGGCCCGCTTCAAATTGCGATTCACGAAATCATCCAAGGCAAAGTCGACTGCATGGTCTTTACCAGTAGCCATCAAATATCCAACCTCATGCATGTCGCCAACGAAATTGGTCAGGAATCATCTTTGCGCCATGCCATGGAACGCGTCATCATCGCATCGATTGGACCTGTCACCGGGGCCGCTATTCGCAAACAGGGATTCACTGTAGATATCGTTCCGGAGAAGCACAAAATGGGTCATTTGGTGAAAGCAATTTCGGACGAAGCCCCTGAGCGTATTGCTCACAAGAAATCTAAAACTGCGCAGTAGAGAATTCAGGTAAGACCGTCATCGGACTTAAAAGCTTGCCCGAATAAGCATCCCCGAAACGACCCGCACTTGCCCGCTCCACAAAGAGAGTCATCATTGCCTCTAATGATTCTTGAAGCACCGCCGACTCAAGAACACCGAGCGCTCGAGCAACCGCCTCAAGAGTGGAGCAATGGGCAGGGTCAGTTTGTCGACGTAACTCATATTGACTCAATTCGCCTACGGGAAGACAAACTCTTTCAATAGGCAAAATTCCCAAATCACGGCAAAACATTCGACGCGACTGCCGCCAGCTTCCATCGGGCACTATGAGGGTCAGGGGTCTCTCGTCTTGAGTGTTAAACTCAGTAGACAATACCGTTGCGTTTGGATCGGGATAGAGGAGCACATTACGACGCTCATCATCCAGCAACCCTTGGGCATCGAGCCTTTCGCCCGACTCTCCCCCGCGAACGATACAGCGAGCTTGGGTAAGCGCCAGCGGTATTAAGTGACCGGTATTACTGGGCCTGCTTAATTCGCCGCAGTGCAAAACGACTTTCACACGGGTCTGAGACTCGATGCGCGGCACTTCGGCACATAAACAAAGCGGTTGATGCAGCCAGCAAGCCGAGCAGCGCTCTTGAATGGCTTCAGCCACGCACCACGCTCCCAAACGTCATTTCACCGAAGCGGAACGTCGGCTTAATTCCTGGGAAGCCCCAGTACGCAGAGAGTTCGGACGAAGGCACCACATTCGTGAAGTCTGGATTTCGCTTCGATAACCCAGCAATTTCTTTTTCCTGAACCATGGAGAGGTATTGGTCCAAGCCACCTTCCTGCGTATTCCCATTGAGAATAACCTCCATACCCGTTTCCATCGAAAATTTTCTGAGGCCAGGTATTTTGGATTGCTTCGGTGCATAGGAATCTGCTGAGATACCGTTCTCACTGCTCACAATCAGACCCTCGGGCGTATGGGTCACCACCGAATGATTGCCTTCGGTGTGCCCTTTCGTGTGAATCAGCGCAACGCCTTCACCAAGTTTAACATCACCATCCAATAAAACGACTTTGTCGGGCGAGATACCATCCAGTCCGGACGGGCAATACCAGTCTCGCTGCGGTGGCAAGAGTGCCAGAGTGGAGTCCCATTCTTGACGCATAATCAAGAGCTTCGCATTTGGAAAAAAAGCGGGTCGCCCACGGCATCCCAACCAACGCCGTAAGTCTTGGGTGTGAAGATGGTCGTAGGTGATGTAGTCAACGTCCTCCGCGCGAAGGCCGGCTTCACGCAGGCAGTCTTCAACCGTCCGAATTATCGGTGCCAAGAATTTTCGCATAGGCTTGTTAAATGGACCAAACCCGGCAGCGAGCCTCTTAAAAAAAGGCGTTTCACGGTTGGCCTCAAAATCCGCGGGGCCAACCAGAAGTGTCTTGATGCCAGCTGGTGTTTTATACTGAACGATGACCAACTTATTCAGTAAATGTAAGAATGGCGTAGGCACGGAACACGCATTTAGAAGCCCATAACGTGTTGGGTACGGTACATGAATGAGTTCAAACGAACGGTAATAAACAACCTGACTCTCAGCCAACATCTCCTCACGAAAGCCCTGCGCAGACTCGCGGATGGCCTGGAGGCGCTCCGATGGCATCGTTGATTGCCGAGCAGTCTTAAAATGAGATGAATACTCGATGTCGGGATAATTCTCTAAGCCGTCTTTTTGAGCCATGATGCCCTCCTCTCACTTCCTTGCGCCAAATTTCTCGCGAAACGATTTACGTGCCTGCTTGCGAATCAAAGTTCCAAGCTTCATTCCCAGGTCGGGAAAGAGACTTGCCATCCGAGCCATTTGAGCTCGGCCTGAGTAATTTGGAGCCAAGAGAGTCTCGAGAGTTTTATTGGGTAAAACATCCTCTACAATCGCTGCGACAACTTCATCCGCGGTAAGCGGCTGTGGTCCAGAAAATGTAAGAGATGCTTCCTCATAGTCTTTTTGTAAATCCAACATCGGTGTATCAACCGCATCAGGGCACACACATGACACATCAACCCCATGCTCTTTTAAGTCTAGCGCCGCCGACAGTGTAAACCCGCGTACTGCGTGCTTCGAGCCGCTGTAGACCGCCAAACCTGGTACCGGCGTTACGCCCGCAAGCGATGCCATGTTCACGATATGACCTTCTCTTCGCATGACCATATGCTTGGCGGCTGCCATTGTGCCGAGCATCACACCCTTCACATTGATATCCAGATGTTTCTGAATATGGGCCTCGTCGATTTCATGAGAATAGCTGGGAATGAGAATTCCGGCGATATTCAAAAGGACATCAAGCTTCCCCCAACGCTTCACAACCGACGCCACACATGCATCCCAGGATTCGGCCGAGCGCACATCATGTGCGGCCAACATCATCCCACGGCTCTTATCCCATCCATGCACTCGTGCCGCCGCATGAAGTCCGTTCTCATTTACATCTGTGGCGAGAATACGATGCCCTTCTTTGAACAACCTATTCGTTAGCTTCAGGCCAATGCCGCTCGCGGAGCCCGTAATAATTATCGTTTTTACAGTCATACTGCACCCTACGGTAAAATCACCGCACTTTTCAATGCTTTGCCTAGCCGCCACCGAATCCTTCTGATAGCACCCAACCCATGTCTAAGCCTGTAGCAGACCCAATTCCCACCAATGTTCAAGCACTTGGCCTTGTAGCACTGGGCGCTATGGCGATTAGCTGGGCTGCACCACTCGTGAAAGTCATTGAAGCCGCACCCTCAACCATTGGCTTCTACCGGTTGGCTTTTGCAACTCTTTCGCTGGTTCCTTTCGCCTTGATGGCCTTGCGAACCAAGCCCAGACCCAAAAGCTACAACCCGCTTTTTTGGGCTGTTTTATCAGGCATCGTATTCGGTTTTGACCTGGCACTCTTTCATAGAGCAATCCTGCTCACCGGAGCGGGACTCGCAACGCTACTTGCCAATACTCAAATTTTTTGGGTCGCCATTATCTCCGGCACTCTCTTGAAGGAAGCGCCACCCAAAAACTTTTTAATGTGGTCTCTGGTTGCGATTGCAGGTGTAGCCTTACTCACTGTGCCCGGTCTCCTCAATCAAACCCTCGACCCCACCGGTATTCTGATGGGGGTTGGAACCGCCTTCTTTTACGCAAGCTACATACTCTCGCTGCGGCAAAGTCAAAGTGTTGAGGGTGCTTGGCCTATCTCCGTCAATTTAGTTATCTCTTGCCTCTTTGGTGCCATTACTTTGTTTAGCGTGACTCTCTTTACGAATGAGAGCACGGCGTTCCCCGATTTTCGTAATCTCATGTGGTTGCTTGTATTAGGGCTGGCTGTCCACGTGGGTGGGTGGGCGTTGATTAGCAAAGGGATGCCTCAGTTACCGGCCCGCATAAGCTCGATGACCATATT
>JABJBS010000277.1 GCA_018668695.1 Deltaproteobacteria bacterium | reverse complement strand
GGTAAATCGTCAAACGTGGTGAGAGTGATTGGCCAAAGTGGTTCCGAGGTTCGTTTAGATGGCCTAACCGTTCAAGGAGGAGATGCTGCCGGTACGGGTGCGCAGTCACTGGGAGGCGGCTTGTATTCTTCGCAAAGTCGAATTCGATTGGTCGATGTGTCTTTTGTATCCAACCAGGCTTTAAGCGGCGGTGGGTTGGCGGTCGATGGTGGAGTTCTTTCCGTAGAACGAGGCCGGTTCGTGAGCAATACAGCGAGCGCTGATGGTGGTGCAATCATGGTTGCAGGCTCTGCGGTGGTCATTACCGGCCTGGAGATGGTCTCGAATACAGCAGACCGAGGTGGTGGCCTGTTCTTGCAAGACGCATCAGAAGTAAGACTGGAAAATACGCAATGGCTTACTCAGGCCGCGCGGCTCGGCGGCGCTATATTCGACTCTGGTTCACAAAGTTTCATTTTGACACGCGCCCAGTTTCAGTCCAACCAGGGTTATGAAGCTGGTGGCGCTTTGTATCTTGCTCTAACGCAAGAGCCGCTGATCGGTAATGCGACCTTCTTCGATAATGCTGCTCCGGCAGGTGCTTGTCTTTTTGCCGATTCCATTTCTCAGGTTTCCATCGCTGGTGTCACGATGACGGGCAATGTACCCGGTACTGGCGGGTCATTGGAGACAGCGGGCAGCGCAGTGAACGTGGTAAACAGTATCCTTTGGAATAATGTGCAGGAGATTTCCACGCAGGCAGGTGGTGTGGTTTCGGTTGCGTGGAGCATCGCGCCCGGCACTCTAACGGGCGATAACCTCATTTCTGAAGATCCACTCTTCGTGAGAGGCCCTGATGAACTACTCGTGACAGACCCAAACCTAGCTCTTCAAGCAGGTTCGAGTGCCATCGACTCGGGAAATAATAGCCTTATTCCGGACGGTTTGGGCGGCACAGATGCGGCCGGTATGGGTCGGCGCCGAGATGACTTAGCTGTGACCGATACGGGAGAGGGTGATGCACCCATTGTTGATCGCGGTGCTTTTGAACGCTGATTGGTCCTATTTGATGCCTCCAAAGACGCTTATTTTCATCGAAAAATTTTAAATCTCGTTGGTTTTCGCTGGTAGAACTTGATGTAGGTGGTTATCCTCCACTCTTCTGGTGGCAACCAGAATAACATGGGGAAATCAAATATGAGTCAAGCCGCTTTAGTTGTACGGGTTTTTGCATTGGTTGTGTGGTTCTGCGTTTCGGGCTGTAGTTCTGAGGCGGTCGTGCCTTCTGGTACTGATGAAACAGTCACCGATGAGACCGTGGCGCAACCGGATCCCGATACGGATACTGAAGATACTAGCCCCGATACTCCCGATGCCAGCGACGGATCCGACGCATCCGACCCATCCAATACAACGGACGTTCCAGACGATGAAACCCCGGAGCCCGCAGCGGAGCCAGACAACTGGATGGCGTCGGGAACTCAGGATGAAACCGCTTTTGCTTGGGGCCTTCAAATCAGTGACACCACCTCTGAGTCGGCGATGCTTTCAGTACGAACTCGAGAGTCCGTGGTTGACGTGAAGGTGCTGATGCTGAAAAACGGTGAGTGGGAAGATACGCTCATAGCGGATGACCAAGCCGTGGTGGATTCTGTTTTTCAAATGGAGATCACGGATCTAGAGCCAGACTCACTTTATTTTATCGCTATCTATTCTGCCGACCAAACACGCCGCTCGAGGGTAACCCGGTTTCGCTCTGCGCTGGCTGCTGATGCTTCGCGTATTCTTCGATTTGGAGCCACAAGCTGCCTCGGCGGGCAAAACCGACCCTTTCCTACACTGACCAGAGCAGCAGAAGAAAAGCTCGATTTTTTCTTAATGGCTGGAGACACGGTCTACGCTGATACATCGCTTACTTTCGGATCGTACCGAAATGCGTGGGAAGATGCTTTAAGCCAGCAAGGATTGCGGGACCTCTTCGCAAGTACGAGTGTGATCGCAACTTGGGATGACCATGAAGTGACCAACAACTGGTCTTGGGAAGACTTTCTGATTGAGGACCGTTTCGCGTGGGCTCGTGAAGCTTGGAGTGAATCGATTCCATGGAGAGAAGGACCGGGCGGTACCGGTATTTGGCGCCGTTTAAATTGGGGTAAAGTAGTCGATGTGTTGGTGATGGATACCCGTGGTGAGCGCTATGATGGCGACTACATCTCCATTGCTCAAATGGATTGGTTAAAAGCTTGGCTCTCAGAGAGCGATTCAAAGTTTAAGGTTATTCTACACGGTGTGCCGATTACCGATATGGACGGAATTTATGGTCCTATCAGTGAAGACGACCGCTGGGATGGTTACCAGCACCAGCGTTCTGAACTGCTTGAGCATATTGAAGACAATGATATTCAAGGCGTACTTTGGGTGTCTGGCGATTTTCACTTCAGTGCTTTGGCGAAGGTGGATAAGCCAGGTGGACCAGGCGCGAATCAGTGGGAGGTCTTTGCCGGGCCCGCCGGAAGTTTTGTGAATCCCATTGTTTATATTGCTCAGGAAAATGACCAGTACAAACACATCTACAAAACTTACACGTATACCTATTTCGAGGCAGATCCTGATGCAGGCACAATGCGCGTAAAGTTCATCAACGATGATGGCAATGTGCTCACAGAAGACGTTCTGCAATTGGTTGAGTAGCCTACTTTTTATCGGGCCAGCACACAGCCAGTGTAGCCGGCAGTAAAATCAAATCACCCATTAAAGCGCTGAGCATCGTAAAGCCCGTGAGCTCTGCGAAATGCCGCGTTGGATTGAACTCCGATAGGGTAAGAACCGCTAACCCTGATAGGGTAATGAGGCTTGAAAGCACAATGGCGCGGCCGGTGAACTCACCTGTTCTGCGCAGTGCATCGTGAATGCTGTGGTTCTGTATTTCTTCACGAAAACGCGTGAGAAAATGAATGGTGTTATCTACTGCAATGCCCAGGCTGAGCGAGAATACAACGACGTTGCCGGCATTTAAGTCATAGCCTTTCATGCCCATATAACCCATCGTCAGAATAAGTGGCGTCATGTTGGGTAGGATTGCAACGAGACCAAATAGCACAGAACGAAAGAGCAGAGCGATGATTGCAAAAATGACCAAAGCGGCTCCAGCAAAGGAATAAGAGAGGTCACGAATAAAGCGGTCCACCGCGACGCTATTCACGTAGACTTCTCCCGTGAGCTTCACTTGCGTGTTTGAGGATTCAGGGAAAACCTCTCGAATGGTGTCTTCAATCTCCGCAATGACTTTGAGTGATTCACGTGTACCGATGTCGCTCATTCTTAAAAGAATACGAGCCTGGCTTTGGTCGCGGGTAATGAAGTTGTAGGGCAGAAAAATCTCATGGAGCAGGTCCACAGTGCTGCGAATGACTTTTAGCTGGTTGAGCCCTTTCTCATCCGGAGTAGGCAGGGGCGGAACGCCTTCGAACTGCCCAGATTCACGCAGAAGATGTTGGTGAATGTCCACGTAGGAAAAGCTGGAGAGAATGGCGGGGTGAGAGTCTGCTAAGCTCTGGAGTTTGTGCAAGCGTGCAAAGTTCTCCGGCGTTAAGAGGTCATCCTCTTTGGCATCCACCCATACCTCTAGCCTTAGGAACCCGCCGAGTTTTTTGTCGATGGTCTCCAGGGTTTGCATCATCGGATGTTCTTCTGTGTACGTTTCCATGAACTCTGAATTGATTTTTACGGAAGACGCACTCCATAGACCGGCGGCGACGCAGCTAAGAGCAATTGCAAACCAAGCAAACCGATATTGAACCACGCGCCGACTGATGAATCGAACAAATGCAGCAACAGGCGTTTTTGAATTGGGTTGGTTCGGTGCTTCAAATTTTGCGAGGAAAAGGGAGAAAAGCAAGACCATAGAAATATAGAGAAGTGCCAGCCCTGATACGGATTGCCAGCCCATCGAGGTAAGCAATTTAGAGCGTGCTGCGAGAAGAGACGCAAAACCAATCGCGGTCGTGAGAATGGTTAACCCACAGGCAAGAATCATGTGACTCATTGTGCGATGCGCGGCGGCGG
>JABJBS010000276.1 GCA_018668695.1 Deltaproteobacteria bacterium | reverse complement strand
TAAAGTTTGCGACGTAAGCGATGAGCAGGCTTGCGAGGAGTTTGTGAGCTGGGCCAATGAGGTTGCCGGGGGTGTGAATGCGCTCATCAATAACGCTGGAGTGATTCGCGACGGCTTACTCGTTCGCAAAGATAGGAAGACGGGAGAGGTAACCACTTTGGCACGGGAAAAGTGGGATCAAGTGATTGCAACAAACCTAAATGGGCCAACATGGATGGCGCGCGAAGTGGTGGCGGGGATGGTTCGGCGCGGTGATTCGCCCGGCGTGATTGTGAATATGAGCAGTATTTCGCGCCATGGAAACCGAGGCCAATCAAATTACGTAGCATCCAAGGCTGCATTGGCGGCCAATACTGTGACTTGGGCCCGTGAATTCGCCTCTTACGGTATACGGGTTGGCGCCATCGCACCGGGCATGGTCGAAACACCTATGACGAGGGGTATGAATCAAAAGGCCAGGGAGGCTGCAGTGGCGGCAATCCCAGTGGGGCGAATAGGCGTACCGGAAGATCTATGGCTCGCGGTACGCTTTATTCTAGAGTGTGATTATTTTAATGCACGCACCATCGATGTAGATGGTGGTATGGGCTTTTAGGAACCAGCTGGTACGGCTGCTTCATCACCTTTGTATTCTTGCTGCTTAAGCTTCTCTTGGTTTTTCTGAAGCAGACCGATGCTCTGCATTTCCATTTGGTAGCGCGAGTCTGGGTAGAGGCCGTAGGCCTTTTGAACCATCTCTTGTGCTTTACCGAACTGAAAGTTGTACTCATAAGCCAATCCGAGGTTCCACCACGTTTTGGCCTGAACTTCAGGTTCCGCCATGGACTGTGTTGCAGGTACGGTTTCAAAGCTAGCAATCGCAGCATCCCAATTACCAACCTTTGCATGGCTGATTCCAGCTTCGGTTGCTGGAGACTCTTCTATCTTTGCAAAAGCAGCGAAGACAGTTTCAGTGTAGGGTGCGACAGCCTTGGCAAACGCCCCCGCGATCTCGCCCTTACATTCGTCATAAAGCTCGTGGATTTCACGTGAGCCCAGTTTTGAGGGTCGTTTGTCGTTTTGGGTCGTAGATGTGCTGCGTCTACATGGATAGCGTCTTGAAAGGTAAATAGCACCTGTAGAGATGTCGACCAACTTGATATTTACGTTGTAGATAGCCTCGGAGCTACGTGTAAAACGGGTATAGGGAGCACCTTCTTTGGTTTTCTTTTGCTCGCTGGTTACACGGCTCGAGAATTCCTTGTCGGCTACGGTACCGCTGACCATAAGAACGGCATCACCAGAGGCTCGCGCATTTGGGATGACGCTGAAGTCGATCATGGAAAATCGGCCTGTCTGGGTAAGCGAGTTAAAGACGTTTTGAGCAACATCGCTGCCGTCGTCTTTTTGGCCTTGCCAGCTGTTTTGGAAAGCCTGATTTGAGGACTTAGCAGCATCCCCAAGGGTTTGGACGGCTAATACCAGTGCTTCGAATACGTTGCTGGGAACGTCTCTTTTGCCTTGGAATGGCCCAACAGCGATTTTCTTATACTGAGCGAGATTTATCTCGGCAGGGCGCGTGACTTGAACCGGTACGTTGACGTGCGAGCATGCACTTGTGAGAACAATAGCCGCAAGGCCGAAAATCATAGAAAATCGTCGTTGAGATAACATGTAATACTCCTGGTTAAGGACCGGCCATATCACAGGTTTTTTTGTGGTTCCAAGCTCAGCTTAAACTTTCTGCCAGCTGTGTTTTTTAATCCCGGACCACCAAACCATGTACATAAACACGAGTTGAAATGGGAGTCTAAGCCACATGATGAAGGGGCTCGGTGGCTGGGCTGTGAGCTGGATGTTATTGAAGGCGAGATGTAGATTGGCTGGAAACACGGCAACCAGCAGGGCCAAGAGCCCCCATGCTGCGTACCGGCGCAGGCCGGGTATCATAAGGCCAATACCACCCAAAATCTCAAAGAAACCACTGATGTAAATAAGCTCTAAGTGGGCCGGTAGATAGGGCGGCATCATGGGAAGATAAAAGTCGGGGCTGGTGAAATGCGGGACACCGGCTACCATGTAGGAAACGCCGACAAAAATAAGAAACCGCTGATGAAATTTTTCGTCGCTGATGCGTGAACCGCCCATTTGTGGACTCCTGGTTTTAGTTTATCTTGAGTAGTCTATAGCGCCCAAGGCCAACGGTGTCTTGTAAAAAATAGGGCGATTTGAGGTATACGGTGTGCTAGAAATAGTTGAGGCGATGCTCTTTGGGCTCTCAGAGCGGTGGTTTGGTTCGTCAAATTAATACCGAAAAAGCATCTTGCGAGACCAAAGTTAGGCTCAATGAATCGGCGAGGTCGTTTAAGTATGGTAGAGGGAACGACAGATCGATTGTCTCAATATGAGAACCGGCGGTTCTGGCCGGGCGTGCGGGGCTTGTAGAGAGTCTTAAGTTCATTGCTTCGTTTTCGGATCTTATTCAGAAACGACCCGGTTTAAATAATGTTTGATAAAAGTTTAGGATACTCCAATGAAATACCTGCCGCTTGTGTTGACGTTTTTAGTTCTTGTGAATTGCTCGGCCGAGCCAATCGTGCCGCTGCAAGCTATTCAATTGAAGCGAGCGCTCGAGCCGGATTCGGAGTGTAAGTTTTCCTTAACGAATGAGTCGTGGGTCGAGGGTTGGTACGACCCCAAAGCCGCGAGTTCCATGAGTGTACATTTAGAGGTAGGTGCCACCGGGCTGGTTGGTTCAGATTTCGTGGACTTACAAGCCGTGCGGGTTTGCTACTCCGACATGTCGAGAGCAACCGATGCGTCAGATGACCATACGGAGTGCGACCTATATTTTCGCGATGGTACCGAATCTCCCGGATTTTTCGGAGAGACGGTCAACGTGAATGCTCAAATCGAGAATTGCTCGGGCGAAGGCTGCTTACCCGCGGCATTGGTTCAAGTTCAGTTTCTTGCCGAGCCGATGCTGCAGAAAATCTACAGTGAGTCATATTCATCAAGTGCGATCAGCGTCTGGTTTTCGGACGCTCCCATGGGTGAGGCGGCGTGCTGCCGCTATTTTTACACAGACCTTTTCTTGCTGACTGGAGAAGACCGGGTGTGTTGTACGAATGCCATCTGGGAGATGGGCATATCAACTGGGCCCGAGACAGGTGCTCCATGGGGCGAGTTTGGTTCCAGACCAGGTTCTGAGCTGAAGGTTGAGTTTCAATTGGTGGGCCAGTCATCAAATGGTGAAACAGTAACCTCGACATGGCTTTCTTTACCAACGACGGTATGCCCAGGGTGCACAAGTGCTCACGGTGAGACTACGGGCTGTGATACCATGACGGGTGAGTTTTGTGATTTTGGTGTATGTGATGTGGACGGCATTGTGGAGTCATGTACAGACGCGGGCTGCTCAGAGGTCGAGACGCCTTGTACGAACTTTAGTTATCAGCTCGATGGTGAAACTCCGGACGTAGAGGGTTGCATCGTTTCCCAGATGCAGGGCATTACACAACGGTGTAAAGAAGTTAGAGCTTGTGATTAACTTAAATGAGGGAGTTTGCTCATGCCACGTGTCATTTTGGAACCATTGAATCGTTATCAGTTTACGATGAACCTTGCCGTGAGAACCACCGACCTAAATCACGCCGACCATTTGTCTGCTTACGCTTTGGTAGGGATGTTAGATGAGGTTTATGCCCGTTTTATCCGCCATATCGACCTGGGAAAGCCAGGATTGGGAGCGCCCAACGTGAGCTCGATAAACGCCGAGCTACAGGTTAACTACTTAGGTGAGGGTAAGTTGCATGACGAATTGAAAATAGAGCTGGGGGTTCAAGGTATTACGGAGAAGAGTTTCCGCCTTCACTACCGTCTCAGTGTGGAGGGGCGTCCGGTCGCACTGGCGGAAATAGGTGTGGTTTGCTTCGACTATGTTTCTAAAAATCCCGTACCACTTCCTCAGGTCTTTGTTGACGCGGTTTCTTAACCCTCTATTGCTTGCCTCTCGAACAGCTTGGTTGTGTACCGGCAGTTACCGAGAAGTATGCAGATGAGGTGAAAGTATTTAAGCTCTGGTGAAACCAGTCGCCCAATATTTATTCTCTACGAGGATGGCGAGATTGTTAAGTCCGGTTATGCCTTTCCGGATGAGAAGTGTGAGGGCATGGAAGATTTTCTTGGAAATTACGTCTCCTAAACAAGGTTAGGGGATCATGAAAAGCCTGCACGGTGTGTGGTTATTTTGCCCCCTTAGGGAGACCGGCTGCCTCTGTCTGTACAATCCTCGTGACTCATTAAGTCCGCAAAATATTTGACCCCAGAACAGGATTCCTTGATATCATATAAGCTCTAAGGTCATGAGTTATGAAGGAAACAGCTGTCGATGTCTGACGATCCATCAAGAGGTAAAGAGCCAAAGGATGTGCTTGCTAAGTGCAGAGAGAACCTGGAGCGTGTCACACAGCAGAGTGTTGCCATGCCATTACCGGGTCGACATTCTGAAAAGAGCAGCGGCCGTCAACGTTCCATTCAGCGATTAACCGAAATATTAGGGAACTTCGCAGGCCTTCGAGACAGCGTCCAGGTTGTTCATCGATTGGAAAATTTGTTTGCCAACACGTCAGACCAAAAACTATCGAGTTTCTGTTTAGCCGTGGGTACCCCGGGGGCCCTCGGCGATTTAATGGTTTTGGTCGAAGAACTTACGAATCACGAAACTTACTTTTACCGCCATCCCGAGCAGCTAAAGTCTCTTTACGATGAAATTTTAATGCCACTCTTGAGAAAGCGTATTGCGGAGAATGATAGGCGCTTAACGATTTGGTCGGCGGCTTGCTCGACAGGTGAAGAGCCTTTCACATTGGCCATGATGGTTTTCGACGCCCTCAAGAGGCTTCAGGAAGTTCGTGAGTCATCTCGTGGTGAATTTACTTTTACCCATGACTGGAAAATTAGAATTGTTGGTAGCGATATTTCAGAGAAGGCGCTCGCTCTTGCTCGAGCAGGGGTCTACGTTACCAAGCCTGTCGCTTCATTTCGTGAAATGCCTCCATTGGCTTGGAGGTTCTTCACAAAGGAGAAGGAAACGGCCGATGCTTTTGGTGAAACAATTGAACATTTTAGGATCAGTGAATCCGTCAAAAAGCTTGTTCGTTATGAGCAATTTAATCTGGCCACTGAGCGCTCCCTGATCTCAGGATGCGACATCGTTTTATGCCGTAATGTATTGATTTACATGCGAGACGCCGAGAAGCGTAAAATGCAGGAAATGCTGAAGTCTTCTTTGGCGGTGGGCGGCGTTATCTTGTTGGGTGGGGCAGATGTTATGCGCACCGGCCGCGGCTGCGTTGCCAAGTGGATTGGCAATAACCAGTTTTATTTTCGAGAAGGCTCAGTGCTCTAAGCTAAAATCCCAAGCTTTTAATGATGTGAGTCGTGCCCGTGGCCATGAATGGTGGGTGCGTTCTGCGCGTGGTGGTCATCACCGAATGTGTAGATAAATCCCAGTCCGGCTCTCCAGTTGAGTGCTTCGGCTTCATCTTGATAATCCTGAACCAATGGAAAACCAAAGGTAAGGAACATATCCCAGTGATGGGACATGCTGTAAGCAATGGTGGGATGCGCCACCAGGGACCAGCCATCAGAACCAGGTAAATCCATGCCTAGGTTAGTATCCAGATTGTGGAGTGTTGTTTTGCCTTTATGCTCAAACGAAATCCCGGCTTGTAAGCTGACCGATTGATGACTTGAGTGCTCTTCCCAGGCGCTATAACCAATACCAGTTCCTGCATAAAAGAGATCACCAGATTTTGTGCCATCTCGGGTATATCCATTAAATCGCCGATAAGCATAAGCAATGGCAGACCAGTCACCTTTTTCTACGCTTACAAACCCAGCCAGGAGTGTATCTAAGGGACCTTTAAATGGTGTTTGACCGTCGGCATTGCCGGTAGGAACTTCGGCCCCGAATACTAAAGTGAAGAAGTTGGCGTCGCCGCCCCATTCCTCTTGAAGGTGTTCAAATTTTCGTTGGTAGCGCAGTGTTAGAACGGTGTCTTCTGCATTCACTTTGTCGGTGTGGGACACCGGTTGCATCACGGCCAGCGAGAAATGGCCATCATGGCCCAAGGGGATACCAGCTGAAATCAATCCGATTTGTTCATGAGAAACGTCATCGCCTGAGCCCGCGGCAATATTGAATACTTGAAATCCTGCAAACCCTTTGTTGCTAAAGAAGGCAGGAGCGTGAGGCCCCACAATAGCTTCGTGATGGGAATAACCTGTGCAGGGTGCGAGTAAAAGAGTGAGAGCTAAGCAATAGGCGTTGAATTTTAGTTTTGGCATCTGACCTAGCCCTTTAAACGTGATTATTATTAAGCCCTTGTATCGATTTTGCGCATCAAAGTACCGACTTACCTAAACGGTCTTAACTGCTCAGAGCAACTCGAACAAGAGATAGGTGTCAGTATTTGAATTGTGTGTGATTCTTCCATGACATCATGAGCATCGAGGCGCTTCGGAGAGGACCCGTTTTATGGGTCCTAGATTGGTTAAAATCTGGTCCAAAATAAATGTTACAATTCTGGGCCCTTAAGTATCTAACCCAGTAGTTAAGTTTAACCCGCTGTTTTCACTGGAGAGATGATGCATCACGCCCGGCTACTTGTTCTTGGTTTCTATACTCTCAGCGGGTTGGTTGTGATGAGTTGTTCCGGCGCAGATGACACCGATGCAGGTGGAACCGATGAATCTGGGAGTGTGGTCATCAACGAAATCCTTGCTGCCAATGGGTCGGGATCAGTGGATGAGGATGGAGAATTCTCCGATTGGATTGAACTCAAGAATATCGGTGCGTCAACCTTGTCTCTAGAAGGGTGGTCACTTTCCGACGACCGCACTAAGCCTGACAAATGGGTCTTACCTAGAGTAAATATCGCACCTGGGGCTTTTGTAGTGATCTATGCATCTGGCAAAGACCGCCGAGACAGCTCCTTGCATACCAATTTTAAACTTAATTCAGACGGAGAGTATCTGGGTCTCTATGGGCCGGACGACCGGCTGCTTGCTCAAAGCGAATTCGCTGAAGGGTTTGGAGAGCAACGTTCCGATATCTCGTATGGTACCCATACAGAGCCCGGCTATTTCTATTTGGCGACCCCAACACCGGGTGCAGAGAATCTAAGCAGTTCAGTGGTGCTCGGTGCAGGTACAGGTATCGTGATGTCTCATCAGCCAGGTCTATTCTTCGAGCCGATTGAACTATCCATCACTGGAGAAGGGAAGCTCTACTATACATTGGATGGAACCGTGCCGAGTGCTTCTTCAACTTTGGTTGGGGATACGGCAATCAGCTTGAATCAGTCTACCCAGGTGAGGGTCATGAGAGTGGCAGCCGATGGTTCGAATCATATTCTTCGGAGCTTTATGTTTATACGGGCCGACAACGACCTAAGAAATGTTCGTTCGCATCTACCCATGATTGTTGTGGATTCATTTGAGAATGATGGAATTGATAACGAAGGGCGCCCGCGAACATATTCGATTTCTGCCACAGCTGTCTTTGGTCTTCCAAGCGGAGCGGTGGATGTGTCGTTAGCGGATAAGCCAACCTTTATTGGCCGAACTGGAATACATATTCGAGGTAACAGCACAGCGGGTTATGAGAAGAAACAATACAGCCTGGAGACTTGGGATGAGGAGGACAAGGATGCGAAAGTATCCCTTCTTGGCCTGCCTAGTGATTCCGACTGGGTTCTACACGCGCCTTTCTCCGATAAAACCTTGATGAGAAACCATTTGATGTATCAGTGGAGTCGCGAAATGGGACGGTATGCTTCGCGGACAAGATTTGTAGAGCTGTATTTGAACAAAGACAGTGAGCGTGTGGGGGTCAGCGATTACGCTGGGGTTTACGTGCTTATGGAAAAAGTGAAAAAGGGCTCAGGAAGAGTCAATGTGTCTTCACTCTCGTCCAGCGATACAACTGAGCCGAATATTTCAGGTGGATATATGTTGGAGCGAGGCTGGAACTTTTCTGAAGACATTGGAATACGTACTCAGCGTTACGACGATGAGTTACAGTTCATTTATCCAAGTGCCGAGAATATCAATGTGGAGCAGCGAAATTATTTAGAGCGTTATATCGACTCATTCGAGGCAGCGTTGGCCGGAGAGGGCTTCACAGACGCGACACAGGGATACGCGAGGTACATTGATGTTGATTCATTTATAGACCACCACTTGTTGGTAGAGTTTGGCCGAAACATTGATGGGTATGTGTTGAGTACTTTCATGCACAAAGACCGGAATGGCCTTCTGAAAATGGGACCGATTTGGGATTACAACGGTGCGCTGGGAAACCCCGATTATTTTGAGGGGAATCTCGTGGATGGTTGGCATTATGAGAATCCGGAATTTCCGGCGGACAATCCAAATGGATACCACTGGTACACTCGGCTCTTTGAAGATCCAGCGTTTGGAACGCGTTATGCTGCTCGTTGGCAAGAACTGCGCGGAAGCGTGCTCAATGACGATAAGTTGATGAGCGATATTGAGGAGACAGTGACTCATTTGGGAGCAGCCGGTACCCGAAACTTCGAAAAATGGAATATTTTGGGTGATTATATTTGGCCGAATGCGCCAGGTTGGGAAGAGCGCGATACCTTCCGTAAAGAAGTAGATTACATGAAGAGCTGGATCCGGGACCGTGCCGCTTGGATGGACGGCCAGCTTGCGGGGCCTTAGTAGAGGACCCTTGAATAGTCACTCAAGTGTGTGAATGAAAATCACTTGTCGAGTGGCAAGAAATTGTGAATTCCCAGCTTCAACGTCAGCCATTCCATAAAGGCGGGAAAGAGGGCGCTTAGAGCAATGGCGGGTCGGATGGGACTTGGATTGACGATGACTTCAGGCAAGTCTTTAACAATGCTGCGGACCACTGCATCGGCCACACGTCGTGGATTAGATTTTCCCATGAGGGCAGGTGCTTGAACACCTTCTTCTTCCGATAATTTCTCGAATATGCCTGTTTCAGCGACCATGCCCGGGCAAATGACTGAAGCGCTAACCTTGGTCCCTTGCTGTTTGAGAGAGGCTCTTAGGGCCCGCGTAAAGCCGACCACTGCGTGTTTCGTGGCGCAGTAAGATTCTGAGTAAGCTGAGCCAGAGAGACCGGCTAGGGAACTCATATTGACGATATGACCATGTCCTCGGGATTTCATCGCCGGAATGAGCGCATGCGTGAGGTACATCAATCCTGTGAGATTCACATGAATCATTTTTTCAATGTCGTTAAAATCACCATCACCGAAGATGTCATATCCATAAATCCCAGCGTTGTTGACGAGTAGGTCGATGGGTTTGTCGGTTGCTTGAATTTTTTGAACAAGCTCTTTGAGAGATGAACGGTCGCTCATATCGGCAGCGATAACTTCTACACTTCGCCCTGACGCGTTTAGAGTATCTGCCACGCGGTGCAAGTCTTCAGCGTTTCGGGCTGTTAAAACAAGGTCAGCTCCGGCTTGAGCCAAGGCTTGTGCTATGTGAACACCGATTCCTCGAGATGCGCCCGTAAGCAGCGCACGTTTACCTGCAAGTGGTTTCATTTTTGATGTCCTACTCCGCCCACGCTCTATAACCAAGGGCACGTAAAGTGGGGGTTGCGGCAAAGAGTCCGACTTTCTGAATCCAAACCGGGATGTCGCTTCGGTATACATCACAAAAGGAAGCGAAACGGGCCAGCTGTAACTGGGTGTGGAGCCATGAGTGTTCGGAAAGCGGCGTTGCGAGAAATTGATGGATGTTGACCAAGCACAAGTCGAAAACGCCGATAGGCTGCATGGACACTTTGACCCGAGCGATGCCGGGGCCAGGATTGAAGGGAAGGTGGGCTTCTCCGGCTTGAATCTGGAGCGCCTCACCCGGGCTTAGGCTGTGCCGATTCTCTTGGTGCGTGAGGTGAGTAGCGCCAGCAAGACCCGTAAAGACTTCGTTCATATTTGAATGAACGTGAGCCAGGGGAATACTCCCGCTTGCCTTGATTTCCACTTCGATTTCTACCCGTGAAGGCTCACCCGTATAGCGGTCTTTCGTAAAGCGAATGGTTTCACCAGCAACTGGATTTACAACGGTGTCACCGGTCCTTGGAAAGGAGTCCGGGGAGGGTTCATTTTCAGGGAGGAGAAGGTAGTGAATCAAGCAACTGGAAACAAAGTAGATGACGAAGATAGAGCCGGCTTTATAAAGCTTCGATTTCATGACCGAGTTTTTTTTCACTTGATGATGTCACTGAGGTTACTTCGCAAACTCTCTAATTCACCCAACATCGATTCACGCTGCTCTTCGCTAAGCGTTGTCTCAAATTTGGCCATCTTCGTTTGCCAGCGGTTTCGCATACGGGTGCGATTATCAAGGAACTCTTTTGGGCAGCCCGACTGGGTCCACCATCGGTTGAGAATCAACTCAATACCTAGGCGCTCTTGTTTGGCCTTGAGTGCCTCGACGAGTTGGCGTTGATGGTCGCTTCGGCACGCTAAGCTGGCTTGGTTATGCTTTTCCCAATCGGTATCAGGCTGTGCAAGCATCTCTCTTTGCCCCTGGCTTAATCGGCCCAGCATCGAATCCATACGGTCTAGAAATTTTTCGCTTCGTTGAGTGGGATCGGCTGCTTTTTCTTGGGCTTGTTTAAACTCTTCTTTGAGTCCGCTTTCGAGTTCTAGGATTTGCTTATCGTCCAGTGTCACCAGTACGCCGCTGATGATTGGCGTGATGCGTTCTATGGTCTCTTGGTAAAGCTTGTTCCAAAGATTTTGTTGGCTAGCGAAACGTTGAGCGCATTGTCCTTTTTGTGCCGCTGCGATGAGGTTGGACACCGAATCCGTGACGCGAGGCATAATGGCTACTCGGTGCCACTTAAAAAATGGAGACAAACCATTTTGGAGTTGGTCTTCTTGTTCCCCGCTAAGGTCGACCCATTGTTCGATTTTGTATTCAATCCACCAGTCTGCGTAATCGTAGGCCCATTTCATGGTTCCACACCCAACAAGAGCGAAGAAGATGAACGGACTGAACCACCGGAGGGCCGAACGTGATATGTCGCAACGTGCCATTACTTTAATTTATGCCTCGGTTTGCGCAAAAAGAAAAGTGTAAGAGTCGTGAGGTTGATATTCTGTCTTTAGATCCGTACCTTAGGTCGCGCCCAGTATTTTTGACCTTTTCGTCGTGAGGTTCTGATGGCTGTTCTTTTACTCTTGGTCGCCCATTCCGTGGCATCAGTCTTTTTCCAATCATTTTTTCTGCATAGGTATGCCGCTCACCGGATGTTTGAGCTTACGCCGTTTTGGGAAAAGTTTTTTTACTTAATGACTTACCTCACTCAGGGTGCATCATTCTTGAATCCTCGAGCTTACGCGGTACTGCATCGAGAACACCATGCTCATTCAGACACACCCGATGACCCACATTCACCCCATCAACACCCAGGTTTTGTGTCGATGATGCTTGCGACCAAACGCCGGTACGATAATCTGGTCGACTCCGATGAGGGCGATTCAAAATTACCCAGGTGGCAAATGCTCGACACCTGGGGCGCGAGCTACGCTTCAAGCATTCTTTGGATATCGTTGTATACCGGGTTTTATATTGCGTTTGCTACGCAGTGGTGGATGTTTTTCTTGTTGCCGATTCATTATCTGATGGGACCCATTCATGGTGCCATTGTGAATTGGTGTGGCCATCTCTACGGCTATAGAAACTTTGAGCTTGGCGACCAGTCGCGAAATACATTGATTTTCGACTTCATAACTTTGGGCGAACTCTTCCAGAACAATCACCACAAATTTCCGTCACGTCCCAATTTTGCGGTGCGATGGTTTGAATGGGACCCCACTTACACTGTGATGCTGGCGTTACATACGCTGGGTTGTATTCGATTGACGCGCCGCCCAGCGGCCGTTCAGAGTCAGCTGCTGGCGCGTTCTAAGTAGCCGGCGATTCAAGCTTGGAGTCGGGCCGAACCATAACCATGTGGACATCGCTGATGTGTCGCTTATCGAATCCCGCGATGCAGTAGCACAGATAAAAATCCCACATTTTGATAAATCGGTCATCAAATCCTAGTTCTCGAACTTCATTTATTGAATCGAAGAATGCCTCCCGCCAACGCCTGAGCGTGGTAGCATAGTGGTCGCCGATATCTTCCAAATGGAAGAGCTTCAAATCCGAGCTGGTGTTAGCGGCTTGCGCGAGAGCTGTAATGGAAGGGATACAGCTTCCAGGGAAGATATACCTTTTGATGAAGTCAACTGAATCCCGAGCATCAAGGTAATGCTGATCAGCGATGGTAATGGCCTGAATAAGCATAGAGCCCCCAGGCTTGAGTCTTTGTTGGCACACCTCAAAGAATGACTCATAAAATTGATGCCCAACTGCTTCTATCATTTCAATAGAGACGATTTTGTCGAACGTTCCCTCCAGCTCGCGGTAGTCTTGTTGAAGGAGGATGATTTGGTTTTCGAGGCCTGCCTCCCTGATTCGGCCTTGAGCAAGTTCAAATTGTTCTTGGGATATCGTGGTGGTGGTAATTTTACAGCCGTAATGGCGCGCGGCATAGATGGCGAAACCTCCCCATCCTGTACCAATTTCTAAGACATGGTCGTTTGGGTTGAGTCTCAGCTTTTTGCAAATACGGTCTAATTTAAATAACGAGGCCTCGTGCATCGTGCTCTCAGGTGTCTTGAAAATTCCACTGGAGTACATCATCGTTTCATCAAGCATGAGCTCGAAAAACTTATTGCTCAAATCGTAGTGTGCACTGATGTTCTTCTTGCTACCCGTTAAGGTGTTGTCTCTCAAGCGGTGATAGAGAGCGAGCACTGGTTTAGAAAGATTTGCAAGTCCTCCCTCCATTTTCTCGAGCATGTCGTAGTTGTTTAAGACCAGGAGCAGAGCACCCTCAAGGTCATTTGTTGTCCAGTAACCATCCATATAGGCCTCCGCGGCGCCAATACTGCCGCGTGTTGCCAGTGTGGAGAAGAATCGGTCATCGTGAATATTCATTTCGATGGCATGCTTTACGTGACTTTGTTCTCCCAGTTTATAGGTAGAGCCGCGCCAGTTTACATTGACCGAACCACCTTGCATGCCTTCTAGTCGTTCTAAGATTGTTTTCGCGAGAAGGTTCGTAAGCCAAGTCGTCGCAGTTCTAGTTTTAGGAAGTCTTGGGGCACTATGAAGATTTTGGTGCATTGGAGCTCTCCTTGATGGGGCGTTTACCGGGGTGAGTGAAAAAAGTGGCCTTGCGAAACCATAGAAGAAACGCTTGCCAATAAATTTTGAGAACTACGCTGGCGGTCATGAGCGGAAAATCAACTAATATTCGAGATAAGTTCCCACGTGTCAGGGGCTGATGCGTCAATGAGAGGGCAGCATGAAAGTGAACCTCGCCGTCACGTTGATTTTTCATATGAACTGTCAGGCGTTTACCGGGTACGCCAAAACGCCAGTCATATTCGTAGTTCATGTCGAGGAACGGGGATACGTGAAATTGTTTATTGAAAAGAAAGTTGTGGGAGGTGATTCTTTTTGAGTTTTTCGTAATGGGCAATACGTATGCGTGGCGCTCGTCCCACGGCGTATTTGTTATTTCAGCAACAATACATTTGAGCTGCTCGGCTTTGTTGTAACAATAATAAAAGGAAACAGGATTAAAGGAATAACCAAAGTAGCGGATGTGGGTCAGTAAGCGAACTGCGCCGTCAGGTACAGGGTGACCAGCCTCCCGGATTTTGGAGTGAACCGTGTCCTTCAAATCGGTTTCCGGGTCACCGAGATAATCACGCCTTCTAAAGGCGGCGATGTTTCTACGCTCGACCGACCAAAAAGGGTGCGAATCGAAAATATAGGGCAACTCATCGAGGTCAATGAGCATCATGAAAAGTGGGTACTTAAACCCGTGCTTTGGTGCCTTGCGTTGGTGCGCAACCCAACCGCGGTAAATACCACTATGCTGCTTGAGTGGTATCACAACGTTTCTTTTCTTGAATGGCCTCACACACTCGAAGTGCACTCTTCACGCCATCTTCATGGAATCCATAGTGCCAATAGGCTCCGCAGAAATGTGTGCGCCCGCCGCTTATTTCGTGGTGCCGTTTTTGGGCATTAACAGTTTCGCGGGTATACACGGGGTGGTCATAGAAAAATGTTTTGATGATTTTAGTAGGTTCGATATCCAAACCTTGATTAAGCGATACAAAAAAGTCTGGTGAACCGGTCAATCCCTGTAACTTGTTCATCCAGTAGGTTACCGTGGCATCACCTGATTCCGATTTTGGTACACGGTAATTCCAGCTTGCCCAGGCTTTCTTTGCTTTGGGCATTAAGGATTTGTCGGTGTGCAGTGTGACTTCGTTTTTCTGGTATGGGATGTTGCCAAGAATATCTTTTTCTTCATGGTTGGCGTCGGTCAATATTTTAAGCGCAGTATTGCTGTGGCAAGCCATAATGACTTCATCAAATTTCAAGGTTTCTCCGTCTACCACAAGTTCAACGCGGTCCTCGAAACGGGTCACAGATTGAACTCTGCTCTTTAGTCGAATCTTGTCTTTGAACGGTCGAACCAATTTACGGACGTATTCCCGGGACCCGCCTTTGATAACATGCCACTGGGGGCGACCCGCTAACTTCGTAAAGCCGTGATTGTGGAAAAAACGAAGGAGATATTCGAGCGGGAAAGACATCATCTGAGAGGGAGGTGCAGACCACACTGCTGCAGCCATCGGTACGATGTGTTGTTCGATAAAGGCAGTTGAGTAACCTTCCTCGCGCAGGTACCGTCCAAGGCTTCTTGCATCACCGCGTGCCAAGGCAGCATCAGCTTCTTTATAAAAACGATAGATGTCTTTTAGGATGAGCCAGAAGCTTGGCCGAATGATGTTTCGCCGTTGTGCGAAAAGGGTGTCGATGGAGGTTGCGTTGTACTCAAGGCCTGTGCGCTGGCACAGCACGCCGAAGCTCATGCTGCTATCCTGATACTCAACTTCGCAGTCTGATAGTAATTTTAGAAAGTTGGGGTAGGTGAGCTGATTGAAGACAATAAACCCGGTGTCGATGGCGTGAGTTTGTCCTTCCCACTCCACATCAACCGTATGGGTGTGCCCTCCAATCCAATCAGAGGATTCGAATATTTCAATGTCGTGATCTTCATGAAGATAGTGAGCACATGTCAATCCGCTGATGCCGCTTCCAATGATGCCAATTTTCATAATGGCTATTCCTTATGTGCCCCTAGGAGGTGATGTGAAACGCCCCATTCAGTGCCTTTTCTGAAAGCAAACATCTCGGCGCAGGCCATAAAGAACATACGCCACCGTTGTACCGCACGTCCGGCCTCTTTGCCGAAGTGGTCTCTGAATAAGTTTTTGGCATCATCATGGTGAGCGTCGATGTTGTCTAGCCACGCCTCGGCGGTTTGGGCGTAGTGAGTGCCTGGTGTCCACCAGGAGTTTTCTACTTTGAAAGGCGAAGATAGTTCACTGGGTAAGTGGTGAGATGGCATCATGCCGCCCGTGAAAAACTCCCGAGCCATCCAGTTGGATGAATCCTCTCCCTCAAAGGGATAGCAGTAGGTCTGATGGGAGAAAAAGTGGAGAAAAAGCTTACCGTCTTGATTGAGCCACGCGTTACATTGGTTAAGCAGCTGCGGCCAATTACGCATGTGCTCAAACATTTCTACCGAAACTATCCTGTCGAATGTTTTCTCGGGCTGAAAGCTGGTCATGTTGCAAGTAATCACCTCAACGTTTTTGAGACCACGCTCGCTGGCCTGAGCCATGATGTGTTTTCGCTGGGGTGCAGAGTTGGAGACTGCGGTGATCTGAGACTCTGGATAATGTTCTGCCATCCAAAGGGTTAGGGAACCCCAACCACAACCAAGCTCTAGGATCCGATGACCGTTTCGAAGCTCGGCGCGCTCACAGGTTAGACGAAGGGTATAGCTTTCGGCGTCGCTTAAATTTTGGGCTTGATGATTCCACTCGCAACCGCTGTATTTTAGATGTTGCCCCAGGCAGAGTTCAAAGAAGCGGGGAGGCACTTCGTAGTGCTGCTCATTGGCGTCTCCGGTGTTTATGGCGATGGGCGCATTGTTGAGTGACTGTACCCAGTTGGACGGCTCACCTGTCGTTGACTTAGTTTTTTCGTCCTGAAGTCGTTCCGCGACAAGCCTTCTAATTCCCCACCGGATGAGCGGATCTGGAACCCAACCGCTTTCGGCGGCTCGAACTAATACCTCCACGGTATCCTCCTGATTTGTATAGTTACCGGGTGGGTAAACCCGTACGCGACCCAACGTTAAGCTGTGTTTAATGACCGAAATTTTCAATAGCTTTAAGGCAGATAGGAGAGAATTTATTGGGCCGGAGATCCGGGGTGTCGTGCATCGCTCACTCTGCTCCAAATGGTCAATATTAGGTGACAAAGAGCGATGATGAATGCGAATGCGCCGAGATAAAGTGCAAACCTTGATTGAACCGTTAGGTCATTCAAAAAGGGGTAGGGATACCCACAAACAGATGTCTTAATTCCACAAGGTTGTGTGTTGTATAATGGGACAACACGGTCAACCCAAGTGATATAGAGACCCGCCACTACGGCCAATGTACCCACCGGCATTAATTGATTTCTTGGTTTTTTGTTCAGAATAAATGCCTCGATGTAAACACTCACCGTGCTGCCCAGGTGCATGTACCATTCTGAATACCATGGCATGGGGCTTCCTTTGTCGTTTACCATCGCGGGGTCTATTAGGTAGAGGCTCCAGTAAAGGATTACGACGATGGTGCCAAGGGTGAGGGCAACCGGGAGAATCGGGTTTTGTATTCTTAGGCGAGGCATCCAATGGGAAGCCAGCGCCCATGTGAGTGCTAGCAGGTTAAATGAATGTCCCCAGTTTGTGAGGTAGCGCCAGCCGCCAGTGGCATCAAAGGGGTGTTGTCCTACGTGGTACGACCAGAATCCAAGAGCCAAGGTAAACGCAAAGAGTCGGTAGGTAATTGACCACCTTGTCGTCTCTACGTTTGTGCTCTCTGGCGAAGGGGCAATTGGCATCAGGTTCTCGCAGTGTTCTATGAACCTGCTTCATGACTATTCGGTCATGGCCTGTCAATCACAAGAGATGAGCAATGGTTGAGCGAGGGTCAGGACTGCATTGATTTGGCTTCGGGGTGGCACAGCTCTGGGGTGCACCGTCCAGTCATTCTAAGGCGATGCTTCGCGAAAAAGTTATAGAGCGCATCAAGGCCCTGAGTAATACCGGGCAGTCTTGTCAGGGGTACCGCCCACTTGAGGGCCGTGCGCCCGTACAATTGCCTAAACACTTCCACGCCGTGAATGATGGTCCCGTCACGTAAACGGCCGTGAATAGAGTCCATTAGGGTCTGGAAGGTTCTTCCGGTTTCAACTTCCGCGTTAAATCCGGGGTCGTCGATATCGGTAAAGATGAGGATGTTGCGGCGGTCGAGCCAACGAAGAAAGTCAATT
The DNA here is from genome assembly GCA_018668695.1 of Deltaproteobacteria bacterium. NCBI lineage: Bacteria > Pseudomonadati > Myxococcota > Myxococcia > Deltaproteobacteria bacterium. Next base: position 5,790 of record JABJBS010000276.1, on the reverse strand, counting down.
TCTTTCGCGCATAGGGGGCATGCGCCATCAAAGAAGACTTCAAATGAATCGGATTGGCCCTGAACTGATTGATTATCCATAACTCTAACGTGGTGTTAGGGTAGAGACTTTTCAACCAGTCCAGGCCTAAGAAACAGAGAATTACTTGCAGATTAGCTCTTGGCGCTCACATGAACGACGCTTACCGGTACGGGCAAAATCCCACCAGCCAAGCTTACAGCTGTTGCTAGATACTTCTTCGTGTCCGCCGCTGCATCCCTGCCAGAAGTACTGACATCCGGTTGTGTAGCTGCTTACTACAACTTCTTCACACTTTGGTGCGTCCCAGCCGCAGCTAGCTTGTTCAGTCTGTTCGAACCCTACGTACCAAGCATCGGTGTTGTAACCGTTGGACTGTGCATAGTTGAGAAGCGCGTTGTAGTTCGCTTGGTCTTCAGCAGTGTCCAAAGTAGGGCGGCGTGCGAGGATCCACATAAACAGGCGGCATGGGTCGCCTACGAGTACCATGTCGTAATTGCCTTCATCGTCAGTGATAATGTCCATCACGAAGTAGTTGCGGTCTTCGCTGTCACCTTCTGGGAAGCCCACGCCGAATACGCCGTCTCGGTTGGTGAACTTGGCGGTACCGTTGATTGGGTTAAAACGTCCATCTTCGAGGCGGCATGTGTTGCGCACGGAAACACCACTGCCATCGGCAAGAAGGTTGTATTCTGCGCGAGTACAGCTACATCCGCGCTCGAATGTATTACGTACGATTGCACTGGTTCCTAGCTCGTACCAGGTGCCTAGATACTTATCGAGATCGATGTTTTCGTAAACTGGGATTGGGTTGAAGTAACCACAAGCATCCGTAATCAGCAATTCTTGCTGCGCTTCGCTGTCGAGTGTTTCGAGTTCAATTTCCGGTGCTTGCGTACCGCATGCAACGAGGGCCAAAGCGAGTGTAAGTGTAGAGATTAATTTTTTCATTGGGAGGGTATCCTTTAAGTCCTATTTACGTCCAACTAGAAGACCTGGGTAAGGTCGGCAAAGCGAGGCCTGGAGGGGCTTCCTGCCTCTTGTGCTTCAACAAGGGCACCGCGTCATGTTCTTCAAGTGGTAGGTGAACAAAAATTGTACAAAAACCTACATATCTGTTTTTTTCTTACCTTTACCTACATTTTATGGGGCCGATTCGTGAGTCGAGGAGAGCGGTTAAAGGTCGTGGGAGTTGGCAAAAAAAAACGCCCCCTCATACTTACAAAGAATGAGGGAGCGTTTGATTGGTTTGTTTAGTTAATTACAGAGCTGGAATGAGTACCTGATCGATGACGTGAATAACACCGTTTGCAGCTTCGATGTCAGCGAGTTGAACAACCGCAGTGTCGTTCACTGATACACCTGAGGCGCTACCATTTACTGTCAATTCCTGGCCCATCAGGCTTTCAACTACAACTGTTCCGTCAATGTCACTTGAAAACACGCTTCCAGGGAAGGCGTGGTAGAGCAACACTGCTTGGAGCTGATCGTCGTTAAGAGACGCGATGGTTCCGTCGTCGATGAGCGGAGTGAAAGCACTGTCTAGCGGTGCAAATACTGTTAGCTCAGCCGTTAAATCTGCAACTGCGCTGTACAACCCAGTGCTCTCAAGAACGCTGGTCAGGATGCTGAGGCTTGCAGTTGTGCGAGCCAAAGCTCCAATTGACATAGCAGGTAGAATAACTGCGTCTACTACATGGATAACACCGTTTGTCGCCATGACGTCGGCAACAGTAACGTTTGCACTATTTTCGCCGTATACCGTTACGCCAGTGCCCAATTCGATTGTAATGTTCGTTCCTGCGAGGGTCTCAACGTATGCGCGGCCTTCGGTAAGGTCAGAAGATGGTACCGTCGCTCCAACCGCGTGGTTGGTTAGAATTGCGGTAAGGGTAGGGATGTCTGCGAGTAGGCTTTCAACGGTTCCTTCAGGCAAGGCAGCGAAGGCGTCGTCTGTTGGAGCAAAGACAGTAAGAGCTTCAGCTCCACCTAGAGCAGCGCCTAGACCAGCAGCTTCCACCGCCGCGAAGAGCGTGGTGTGGCTTGCAGATGTGTAAATCTTTTCAGCAACGTTTGTTGGTGGGAGGATAATTGCATCAATGACGTGAATTACGCCGTTTGAAGCTACAATGTCTGTTGCAGTTACGTTTGCTTGGTTGATGGTAACACCGGCATCCGAAACATTAACAACCGCGTTATCGCCCTGAAGCGTTTCGGCGAAGTTTTTACCTGCAACAAGAGCTGTTGAAGGGACGTTGGTCGCAAGAACGTGGTACTTCAAGATTGCAGTGAGTGCGTCAGTGTCAGCCAAGAGAGCGTCGAGAGTTCCTTCGGGGAGCGCGTCGAATGCAGCGTTCGTGGGGGCGAATACTGTAAAGTCACCGCTGCCGTTAAACGTGTCTACTAAGTCAGCGGCGGTGAGTGCAGCAACCAATGTACTGAAGTCATCATTGCCAGCTGCGATAGCGGCGATTGTTTCGAGGTCGGAGCCTGTTTCGTTGGTGTTATCGGTTTCAGCTGGGTCTGATTCGCCACAGCCAGTAAAAATGAGGGAGGTTGCAAGCATTGCCGTGATGGCGATTGCCTTGAATGAGCTGGTTACGTACATCGATTCTGTTCCTTTTTAAAATCATACATGAAGCTAAATCGCTTTCAATTGAAACAAGGTTATGTGCAACCAAAGAAACAAGATGACTGATGAAAATAACTTAAAAAAATCACAAAAATGAATTGCGAGCTTGGCATGTGTGTTGACTCAAAACGAAACAGTGCCCCAAATTAGGATTTGAAGCAGGCTCTATCGGTGAATTCAGGTAGACTTATTTTGAGAAATCGTGAATTTGACGTGCAAGATTTGAGAGCTGCTTCATACTATCGCAGTAACCAGAGAACTCGATCTTCTTTCTGAAGTTCGGATCCCATAATGCTCGGCCACCCAATATCAGAGCACAATCATTGCTCTCTGTTACATGGCTGAGCTCTCGTAAAGTGTTCAGAAACACATCCTCGCAATCAATCTTACTAACGCTTAGCCAAAACAAACGAGGCTTTAGCTTTTTGACTGCCTGGGACATGCTTTCTATGGGCTGCCACGCACCAAGATTTTGGGCATCCCAGCCTAGTTCTCGGAGTGTAAGCTCACACATTGCAGTCGGTAGGGAGTAGGGGTCGCCCTCTAAAGTGCAACCGATTGCTCCGGGTGCTCCGGGCTTAGAAGGTCCAACCAATCGCCGCATGTCGGCAAAAGAGCGTTCTACGATAAGGCAAGCACGCCGCTCTTCGTAAATCTCAATTTCGTTAGCTTCCCATTGATGCCCGATGGTGGCGAAGGCTGGGCCGACCAGTGTGTCGAAGATATGAGACAACGGCTTACCGGACATCCAACTGGAAACCAGAATGCTTCGAGCTGAGTCTTCAATACCCTCAGCAAGGAATTTGTTTAGCCTCGGCAATAAGGTCTCTTGTTTGTCAGCCGTAACATTGGGCCGCAGTGCAGGCATGTCTATGAGCTGCGGGTTCTGAAGAGCGTGGCCTTTACTACGGGCAAACGTCATCAACGTTTGAACACTGATTCTTCGGTGCCCACCGCTGGTTTTGACAACCTGTAGGTGGCCGGCATCACACCACCGCTTAACCGAAGACTCACTCACTCCAAGCACTTTGGCCGCTTTCTTGGGGGAAAGCAGAACTCCTGTGCCCGTTTTGAACGATTCAGCATTGGGTGCTGGCGTATTTTGGTCGATTCCCATGTATCTATTATTATGTATTCTTCCCCAATAAATTCAAGTATTAACGGCCGTTTGTCACAGGGCATGATCATTTTTTTGCGCAATGAACGTTTTGAACGTTTTTTCTATTGTGCTTTTTTTACTTTCAGGTATGTTTAAGGGGTGGACGTTTTGAACGTTTTGACCCGAAAGACGAAGTCCATGGGCTTAGGAGTTACGGAAATGAAAAAGTCAGCTACGAAGACAAAAGCATCAAGCAAAGTGGCCGCGGCCCCTGTCGACATGATGGACATCTATATGAAGCAAGCACGCACCAAGAACGTGCTTACCCGCGAGGAAGAGGCCGACCTCGTGGCTGAGGCAGCCGCAGGTAACGAGAAAGCCCGTGGCGATCTGGTTTCCGCCAACTTACGATTTGTCGTGAAAATCGCTCATGAGTACCGCGGATACAAGATTCCGATTGGTGACCTGGTTCAGGAAGGCAACATCGGGCTTCTTCAGGCTGTAAATAAGTACGACCCAGGCAAAGGCTGCAGGCTCATTAGTTACGCGGTGTTCTGGATTCGTTCAGCCATCCAAGAATATATCATGCGCAATTGGTCTATGGTCAAAATTGGTACGACCGCTGCTGAACGGCGATTGTTCTACCGGGTCAAGACTCTGAGTGGCCAAGACAACTTGGGCGTCGAAGAGAAATACGAACGATTTGAAGAACTCGCCGAAAAAGTCGGTGCTTCTACATCAGAGGTAGTTACATTGAGCCAGCGTGTTTCTCGCCGAGACAGCTCTTTAGACTTACCGGTTCGACACGACTCAACCATGACCCGGGCTATGTTCATCTCTGACGAAGCACCAGGTGTTGAATCTCTGCTCGCTAGTAAACAAACTCAAATTAAGGCCGAAAGTCTTGTGAGTCACGCTGCCGCTCAGCTGAACGACCGTGAGAAAGAAATCCTCAACTCGCGTTTGCTTGGTGAAGATAAGGCGCCGCTTCGGGAGCTTGCTGAGAAATTCCAAATCTCCAAAGAGCGTGTTCGACAGATTGAGACCCGTATCAAAGAGAAGATTGCTAACTTTGTAGAAAGCCAAGGAGCTGCTGGTCAGTTTCGAGAGCAATACTAATACGACTTACCCACCCTTTTCCTGCTCTTGGGCCCCATACGGAACCCCCCTTTCCCGGGGCCCTCGAGCATATGCCAGTTCAAACGCAGCTTTCCCCAAAAGACTACAACTGCAATCCCATAGAAACATAACTAGCCAGGCCACAAGCCTTATCGTTGATAATGAATGTTTAAGCGTAGGAAGGGATAAGCTCTAAGAGAGCATCCCATAATTGAACACGTTTAGAATCGCTGGTTCTCGTCCAAGGGAACACATGGGTGGTTCTTGGCTGCCGGTCGAGAAAGAGTTGACCGGTAAATTTTTTGGCCTCAGGACTGGCACATAACCAAGCAATCGTATCGGCACCTTCTTCGGGTGTGCGAAGAATGTTTTTAAGCGTCTTGTAGAACACCGGTAGGGCGCTTTCGACTCCAGGTGTATCCGCCCAACCGGGATGCATGGCGTTTACCTTCACTCCACTGGCCGAAAAATATTTTGCCATCAGGCTGGTAAGCTCAACTTGAGCGCGTTTGGCCTGGGCATAAGCCCGAACGCCGTCGAAAGGTCTCGATGGTTTTATCAGCTGCGATATTTGAAGGCGTTGGGTGTACATACCACCGGAAGATACAAAGATGACCCGTCCCGCATCGCCGGCACTGAGTAAGTTCTTCAGCTTAAGGGTCATAAAGAATGGACCTAGCACGTGGGTTGCAAATGTAACCTCGTGGCCCATGGTTGTCTCTTGATATTCATCGAGTAATACACCGGCATTGTGGACGAGGCCATCAATTCGGTCAGTCTTCGAGCTTAGCCAGTCGCAGAAGGCATCGACGTTGCTAAGATCGGATACATCAACAGGGCTGATCTCTAATTTCGAATTTGGAAATTCGAGCATTAATCTTTGATAGACTGCGAAGCTGCGCTCAAAACTGCGGCAAGCCAT
>JABJBS010000275.1 GCA_018668695.1 Deltaproteobacteria bacterium | reverse complement strand
CAGCAGGACAATGCCAAAATCGATTTGTATATTTGCACGAAAATCATCACATGAACTAACCTTGCAAGGGGTGTGCCCAAACGACCTTAAAATGACAAATAACTCGTAAGCAACTGATTTAATTGCACATTAAAGACTCAGATCATCTAAATTGTTCGCGTTCATCGAACCAATAACCGTCTCATATTCGCCAATCCGTCGACATCGTGACGGACCTTTGACGCCAGAATGGGTCTCCAGGCATGACAACCGGACACTCTAACCGGCCAAAAAAATAAAGGAGTTCTAAAGGCTTAGCTTAAAAGGTAGGCCTGGGTGAGCCAAGGTAGGATACATCGAAAGGGTCGTTGAATTAAGCGAGGAGACTACTCTTCTTCATCTTCATATTCTTCATCTTCATCTTCATATTCTTCATCATCATCTTCGTATTCTTCATCATCTTCATACTCTTCGTCGTCTTCCGAGTCCTCTTCGTCGCCTTCGGACTCGTCGTCATCTGATTCTTCACTATCGTCGTCATCGGACTCTTCATCATCCTCGTCAGATTCCTCATCATCTGAGTCCTCATCTCCCTCAGAATCCTCGTCATCGTCCTCTTCATCATCTTCGTCTTCCTCATCCGGCGGCGGCTGGTTGGGAAGAACATCGAGGTTCTCATCCGTCTTATAGACGAGCGTTTTGGGCCTGATGGGTTCGTGACAAACAAACTCGACACGCCTATTTTTCAGGCGGTTTTCAAGAGAATCATTCGGTACAATGGGGCGCATTTCTCCAAACCCGGCGGCTCCAATTCTGGTCGGATCGATCCCTCCAACCTCAACCAAATACCTCATGACGCTGATCGCTCGAAACGCGGAAAGTTCCCAGTTGGAGTCAAATTTACGAGTTGAAATGGGCGAGTCGTCGGTGTGTCCTTCAACCAGAATGTCGCAAGGAAACTCTTGGAGTAGCTTGGATAAATCGTCGAGGACGGGAAAACCTGCAGGCTTAACGCTGGCTGCACCACCACCAAACATCACACTGTCATCGACACGAATAATCATACCCTTTTTGTTGGTCTGGGCCTCTATTTTACTCTTTGTCTTTTTTTTCTGATTTTGGATTAAGTCCTGGATTTTCTTCTGCATTTTCCGCTGCTTCTTACGCGGACCACCCTTTTTAACTTGCTCAATAAACGACTGAATCTTCGTTCTTCGAGCAATCATCTCGGGGTGGAAATTACCAAGATTATCTTCTCGGTAGCCGAAGGCATCCTTCAAAGAACCAGCCATATCCTGGAACTTAATGACGTCCATATTTGCAAAGGAAAGAAGCAGAACAAAAAACGTGAGGAGTAATGTGGAAAGGTCGGCGAAAGTACTCATCCATCCCGGAGCACCTTCTGGTGGGCAGTCGCATTCCTCTTCCATAACACTGCTTAAGCCGCAGGAGCCTCCTCAGCTTTTTTACCGCCTGCTCGTTCAAGCGGTGAAAGAAAGGCTTCAAGCTTCTCTTTCGTAATCATGACGTTCTCGCCCTTCACTATCGAGTCGATACCTTCAATGATAAGTCGCATATTCTGTGTTTCTACCGCGGTTCGCTGAGCCAATTTCTCGGCCAGTGGAATCGCAAAACAGTTGGCGATAATCGCGCCATAGAGTGTCGTTAGAAGTGCCACCGCCATTGCTGGACCAATACTTGACGGATCATCGAGAGCCTGAAGCATCTGAACCAAACCAATCAAGGTACCAATCATACCAAAGGCCGGCCCCATCGTACCCGTAAACGTCAGGATGTCTTGCGCCCCTGAATGGCGACCTTTAAGCGTTGTCAACTCATCTGATAGCGTCGCCCGTATCGTGTCGACCGGCACGCCATCCACCGCCAAGCGCACTGCGCGTGCCATGAATGGGTCTTCAATATGCTCGTTTTCAAGACTCAGCAGATCCTCTTTACGAACCTTCTGGGCAAGTTGCTGAAGCTGGGCCGTGGTGTCTTCAACAGGACGGGTATTATCTTTGACGGTATTCTTTAATACCTTAATCATGTTGATGACGTCGGGGAGAGGAAAAGCGGTTAAGATGGCGGAAAGAACCCCACCTACAACGATAATAATACTTGGCGCGTTGACGAAGGTCATAAGCGACCCGCCAATCAAAATAGAACCCACAATCAACAATTGGCCTAAAACAAGGCCGATGACGGTTCCGAGATCCAAGCTTTCACCTCCGAAAACAGATGCTTACGTTTAAGTTATCTTATGCCGAGCACCTAGTTAGGGCAAGGAAATCACCAAGTTAGCACCCCAGTCATCAAACAAAAAAAAATGCGGCCAATCCGAAGCTAGTTTCCGGATTGGCCGCATTAAATTAGGCTATTAACGCTTGAGGTTAACTGCTTCCTGCAAAAGCTGATCGGCGGTGGTGATCGAACGAGAGTTCGCCTGAAAACCACGCTGATAGGTAATGACGTTTACGAACTCGTTTGCCAGCTCAACCGTGGATTGCTCCAAGTTGTTACCAACAATCGAACCACGACCACCCGTACCCGCTTGTCCAACAAGTGCCTGACCGGAGTCAGGTGATTCAGTGTAGTGACCGTTATCCCGGCGAATCAGTCCATCGTTGTTTACAAATCGTGCCAGCGCTACGGCCGCAAGGACACGACGCTCACCGTTTGTAAAAGTACCGGTAATCTTACCATCAAGCTGAACCTTGATACCCGCAAGAGCACCCGATGCATAACCATCTTGTAAGATTTCAGAAACACTGGACGCCTGGTCAAACTGAGTTAACCCGCCCAAACCGGTACCACCATCACCACCGTTGTCGGTAGAGGTAGCGTTCTCACCAAAATCAAAGTTGATTTGCTGAGTACCGTTGGTGTTGAAAAAGTGGAACGTTTTGGTTGTTTGACTTTCTGTCATCAAACGTCCGTGTTCGTCAAAAGTAATTGTACCGTTGGCGAGAACGACATTCTCACCTTCTCGGGTTTGGGTTGTATCTGTTGGATCCGCCATTTCAGCGCCATCCGCCAAAGCGTGCCATGACCAGTTACCAGTCGATGTCTGGTTAAAGAATACGTTTACGTTGTGGCCTACACCCAACGTATCATACACGATAACAGAGGTTGAAAAGTGTGAGGTAGTCTCCGGAGTTTCCGACTGAAAGCCCAAAGAACCATTCCCGGTCGGCGTAATACCCGAAACACCAGACGCCTGGCTGATGTTGGAGTTGGCAAAGTTAAAGTCTACAACCGACGGGTCGTCCGTGTTCAAAAACAAGAAGTCGTTCAAACCAGCATCTTGCGAACCCGTTGTCAAAGCACCCGTTGTGTTATCAAACGATAACGCACCACCGGCAATAACGACTTGCTCGGTACCATCACCCCGCGCAGTTGCGGGATCCACTGTAGATGCTCCCATTTCATTTGAAGGAACGGTTGCACGCCATGTCCACGTGTCGTTACCTGTCTGCGTAAACCAAATGGTCGCATCGTGAGCCTGAGGACCAGCCTCACCTTCCGCTTGGTCATAAATGGTTACGTTTGAACTGTAGTGAGACGAAACCTCAGCTGTTGCTACAGTCGTCCCATCGAAGCCACCTGGGATATCAGTTCCCTGTGGTGCCAAAGTACCACCCGTACCAAACTGAATCTGAGACGTTGCAGTACTTACAATGAAGCTCTCGTTGTCTACCGGCGAAAGGTTTGCACCCAAGTTAACAAGCGTCGAAGCCTTTGGAGGAACAATCTGCGTCAGCGGTACTTCCAAAGTACTCAGTGTACTTGATAGGTTCTCATCCTGATCCGCCGAGTATCCCATAACCCGAAGCCCTGCACCGTTAACCATGAAACCATCGTTATCGATATTGAACTGGCCATCACGTGAATAGAAGCGTCCGTTTTGCTGGCCATCAAAGGCACCCTGCATAACGAAGAAACCATCACCCTGAATCGCCATATCCGTGTTGAGGTTTGAACCAATCAACGAACCTTGCGTAAACAGAGAGTGAACACCACCAAGGCGGACACCTTGACCAGATGCTTGGTTCTCAACCGCGCCGGCAACCGTGCTACCTAAAATATCTTCAAAGCGCGCACGTTGCGCCTTAAAACCAATTGTGTTGACGTTTGCGATGTTATCACTCGCAACACTAATGGCCTCCGCGTGTGCCATTAAACCACTTGCCGCTGAATACATTGACTTAAGAATACTCATCCTACCACACTCCTCTTCGCTATCCCCGGTATCCCGTTAGAATAGAAATTTACAAACCTAAACCGTCCAATAAACCGCTCAAATCTAAATCTAAATCGCCGCTGTCGGCCCCATCATTATTCGACAGGGCGTCGCTATCTGCTTCATCTGTTTCATCTATTTCATCGTCCTGAGAATCGGTCGATGACTCGTCTACAAGTTGTTTCACTTCGATAATATCGGCTGGCTGAATCCGGCTGTTTCCTACCAGTAACTCCGGGTAACCTCGGTCGAAGGTCACGCCGTGAACAACGCCTCGAACGTTCGTGGACGATTCAATGCTCAGTCCATTTGCATCAGTTGCCATAACCTCAATTCGGTACATACCTGATGGCAACATATCGCCTTCATCGTTTCGTCCATCCCAAGAAAAGTTATGGGTTCCTGCACCCTGATTGCCAAGCTCAACCCGGCGCACTATCGCTCCATCCTGATTCATGATTCGAAGCGAAACATCGGCAGAGTTCTCACCAAGCGCATAATTAAGAGGCTCAGGTCGTTCGCCATTGCGAATGCTTACAATATCACCCTTTGCCAACACCTCACGGCCAATCAAGTCCGTTGTTGTTGAACTCACGAGTGCCGATGAAGACATCTGCAGTTGCTCAAGCTTCGCATTTTGCGCCATGGCTTGTTCAAGGTTGCTAAACTGGGCAAGCTGCGCAACGAAATCCGCATCTTTTTGAGGACTCATAGGGTCCTGATGCTGCAGCTGGGCGGTTAAAAGCTTGAGGAATTCTGTCTTCCCCATATCATCTCCGCCTGTTGCCTTCAGGTTAAAGACACTGTCATCAACTGTTGAAACACCTTCAATAGACATCCCGATCTCCTTCTATTACACCACGACGTCGATGGCACTTCGCTTAATGCGTTGCCCGCGACCTCTTCTGCGGCGACTGCCGCGTCCTTCTCGATTATCCTGGTCACCACGACCTCGGCCGTTGCCGTCTCTGCCTTCTTGCGACCCATCGGCCTCACGGTCTTCCGCACCAAAGCCTCGCGAATCTACATCGCATTCAGCCAAATTCAGACCATGCTCTTTCATGCTCGCTCTTAAATCGTTCATCTGGCTATTAAGCTCAGCCGCCGCGCTGACCGTTTCCGTACGAACCAGTAAGGTAACTTCGCCATCGCGTGTTCGAATCTCTACATCGACACGACCGAATTCCTGAGGATGCAGTCGAAGCTTTGCGTGCGTGGTACCCATGCTTGCTATACGTCCCAGATTGCGCCCAAGATTCTTAGCTAAGATTTGCTCATGAATTTCTCGCCGCTCAGAGACTGCTGCTGCATTACGCGGCGTATCGCTTAAGTCCCTAATAGGGCTCACTGCCGCTTTACCGCCCTCTTTAGCCATTAGCTTATTCGCCGCCGTGGATTGCTTTACCTGCGCAACTTCATCAGCAATTTCAACATCAGACGCTTCTTGTAGGTCATCTAGAGCCTCTTCTTTCGCTCTTACTTCTGCTTCAACCTGCTTTTTCGTTTCGAAGTGGCGGTTGTTGTCGCTGCGCTTTCCCTGCTCTTTGCTCTGCTCTCGTTCTTGGCTTACATCATTATTCTTCGCAGTTAGGCTTTCTCCGTTATCACTCTTTACCGAGTTCTCAGCCTGTGTCGCAGTAGCAGTCGATGCTGTTTTCTTAACCGTTCCCGCTTCCGGTGCTGCTGTTTCCACTCGCGCCGAAGTGGCCGCCATGGCCGTAGCATCTGTACCCGCTGCCAGTTGCTGACTAGGCACAGTGACTCTTCCTAGTTTAGCCTGCTGATTTGACCGTACTTTCTGAGCAGTGGTTACCTCTTCACGAACCACTGCTGCCGGTTGAGTCAACTTTGTATTGCGATAGGTTGCTGGCTGCTTCTCTGCACCGCGCTTCCCAAATAATCGACTTCCAATAAGGCTTGTCTCAACAGTCATACTGTCTCGCGCACCGAGATTGAGCGAGCGACCCTCACCCAAAGACTCATTGCGTGCTTGCTTAGGAGCCTCAGTCTTAACGTTACTCGTAACCACTTCCGGCTTCTTCGAATCCTGAAGAGTGTTGGCGGAACTCGTTTTTTGAGCAGCGGGAGTAGCAACCTTCGCTTGACTTACTGAGGGCGCCACCTTCCGTTCCGGTACAACCTGTTCCTGAACCTTCACCTGGTTATTCGTAGATTCTGCACTGGGTTTCGTAGGCTTTTTAACTTGCTGACTCTCGGATACCTTGGCGCCTTCAGATGCAACCTTTGCCGTAACCGCTCCCTTAACGTCTTGTCGTTCCTCTTTGGCTGCGTGGGCTACCCTGGCTGTTTTAACTGCTTTAGGCTGAGCCTTTGTTTTCGTGATCACACCGCTACCTGAACCGTTGGGAAGCTTATTCACCGCGCGATAAAGATGCTCGGAAGCCTTGGCCTCCATTTGCGCATCAGTTCGATTAGGCACGGCCTTGTCACCCAGAGCTACCTCATTCTTGCCTACCTCATTCTTGCCTACAACACTCTTACCTACAACACTCTTCGCAGGCTTTGTCTCTTTGACCGTGGCTGCATCGTCTTTGACCGATACTCGAACAGCATCAACTTCATTCTTACTTGAAACCTCAGGTCTTCTCTCGACCTTGGTGTCACGTTTATCGTTGCCCTGTGCAGCTTTCACCGAAGAAGCCGCTGCCGCACTACCAAGCGCTACGGCCACTTTTTGTGACGCCGCAACTCCGGCACCACCCTCAAGAGACTTCGTTGCTGTTACCTGGTCGTCTGCTACCGCAGCTACAGGATGGTCCACAGTTACAACCACTGGTTGCCCTGCGTCGATTGGCTCAGCGTTG
>JABJBS010000274.1 GCA_018668695.1 Deltaproteobacteria bacterium | reverse complement strand
CGAGATCAACAAAGGGATGGGCGTTAAGTCGTACCGCGGTTCAAAATTCATAGACGCAGTTCGGGGCATCATCGCTGAAGATGGCGTGGGCCTTGTGGTTATTTCCAATACAGAGACAGCGCGGGCCCGCTTCGGTGAGGAATCGTCACTGGCCTCGGTACTGGTTAGTGAGGCGCACTGTGATGTGATGGTCGTCGATTCGACTCGTCCACCGGCTGCCGCAAAGAAAATTTTGGTACCATTAAGAGATACCCGGCATTGCGAACGTGCTCTGGAGATAGGGCGTGAACTTGCTGAACGTTACGATGGGGAGGTTACCGCTCTCTATGTTGGGGAGTCCGATTCCGATGATGCATTGGCCTGGGCTCAGCGCCGTCTTAAGAATCTACTTCAGAAATACGAGCATGAGCATTCGAGAGTGGTCGTTTCCTCAGTCTCTGTAGCGGATGATAGGTTCCAAGCTGTCTGTGAAGCCGTTAGTGATGAGTACGATGTTATTTTACTAGGCGCATCGGACAAAGAGCTGATGGAGAAGCGCGGCGGTGTTGCCGCTAAGATCCTTGCTGCAGCACCCAAAGCGGCCATCGCGACCTTGAGAAGCGAAACGCCTCTGGTGGAAAAAACGCGCCGGGCTTTTTCAAGCTGGCTAGAGCAGTTTTTGCCGCACCTTACCCGAGATGCACGCCTCGACCTCTTCGACCACTTAAAACAAGGCTCTCAAGTCGGTGTCGATTTTATTATGTTGATGGGCTTGGCCACAGCCATCGCGAGTTTGGGTTTGATTCAAAACTCGGGTGCGGTTGTGATTGGCGCCATGTTGGTCGCGCCGCTGATGACGCCGATGATTGGCGCTGGTTTGGGCTTAGTGCAAGGTAATCAAGTGATGGTCCGGACGGCCAGCCGTTCGATTTTAGTCGGTTTCCTTTTGGCTTTGGCGGTTGGCTTTTTCTTTGGCTTAACGACTCCGTCGATGCCTGAACTTAATGCAGAGCTTTCTGGGCGAACCAATCCGAACTTACTCGATTTGTGGATTGCGCTCTTTAGCGGTGTGGCCGCGGCGTTTGCACTGGCGCGGCCGGGCTTGGTAGCGGCTCTACCGGGAGTGGCGATTGCTGCAGCATTGGTGCCGCCCATTGCAACGGTTGGAATTTGTTTGGCAGCGGGGCAGTTAACTGCCGCGGCGGGTGCTGCGCTTTTGTTCGCCACCAACTTAGTGGCAATCATTATGGCATCTGCCGGAACCCTTTATCTCATGGGGATTCGGGCCAACCATAACCAAACGGGTACACGGCTATTTGTAAAACGTATCTGGGCGATATTGTTGGTTGCGATGATGGTGCTTTCGATTCCGTTGGTTATCGCTCTTCTTTCTAATTTTACAGAAGATGAGTTGATGCTTTCAGAGAGCATCGAAAGTGTATTGAACGAGTATCCAGCGGTCTCTTTGGATATTGTTGAACTGGTCAAAGACGAGGGTGTCATGCAAGTGATGGTGCGTTTGTTCAGTGAGGCGGACGTGACTCAGGCGTTAGTGAATCAGCTGGGGGAGAAAGTGAGAGCTCACTTCAAAGGGCCTTGCACCATTCGAGTGGTCACACTCCGAAGCCAAATACCGCAATAAGTCTTAGATATGACCGTCGACCGCAGGGTCTGAATACTTCTTGCGAATCTTATCCACTGTCCCGTCGTGTACCATTTCCAAGAATGCATTGACGACTCTCGGATCGAGGTGTGTGCCAGAGATATTGACGAGTTCTACAAGTACTTCATCTTGAGTCCACGCTGCTTTGTAGACCCGGGCCGACGAGAGCGCGTCGTAAATATCGGCAACCGCTACAATCCGCGCGGGCAGGGGAATCTCTTCACCCTTAATTCCTCGTGGGTATCCCGTTCCATCAAAGCGCTCGTGGTGGCAGTGTGCAATGTCACGGGCTTTTTTAAAGAATGGATTGTCTCCAAGAATTTCTGCACCTTTGGCGGCGTGGGTACGCATAATGGCGAGCTCTTCATCGTCAAGTCGGCCAGGTTTTTTCAACACGCGGTCGGGTATCGCGAGCTTGCCCACGTCATGCATCATACTGGAGTAGCCAATCTCTTCTGCTTCTGTCTCGTCAATGCCAATTTTACGGGCGAGTTCTTCGGAATAAAACCTGACTCGCTGAATATGGTTCCCGGTGTCTGAGTCTTTAGCGTCACTTGCGACCGCGAGCATATAGATTGCGGATATGTTGGCGTCTTTAATTTCCTGGGTACGAGCGCGAACCTTCTCTTCCAGGATTTCGTTCATCTGGCTTAGCTGATGGTTCAGGCGCTCCTGCTCATTCATCATGGTACGTGTGCGCAGGTGGGCGTTCACACGTGCGGCAAACTCTTCATGTGAAAATGGCTTGGTCACATAATCGTTGGCACCCTGGTGTAAGAGCGATTTGATTTCGTGCAGCTCGCGTACTGTTGAAGACATGATCAGGGGTATTTGGTTAAAGTCCGGATTACCGCGCACCCGTTTGGCAAACTCACGCCCGTCCATGTTGGGCATGTGAATATCACTGATGATGAGATCGATGCTGTCGGAGTTTTTGTTGAGTTCTTTCCAGGCGTAGAGTCCGTCGTAGCATGGAATGATATCGCAGCCGAGTTGGTCCAAGAGAAATTCATAAAGTAGCATGATGGCTTTGCTGTCTTCTGCTACCAAAACTTTATGACGATTTTCGCCTTTGTCTGCATGAGCGACATCACGCTCGATGGGGTCAAGAATGGATTCAACACGCCTGCGGAGAAAGTCGGGAGTGAATGGTTTGATGATGTATTCGATAGCACCTGCTTCGAAGGCCTGTACTTGCATATCTTCGCTGGATACCGATGAGATCATAACGACAGGTGTGAGGTTAAAGCGGTCATCGTTTTTAACTTGGTTGAGTAGTTCAAGTCCGGAGGTTTCGCCAAGCTCCATACCCAAGGTAATGATGTCGGGTTTCCATTCCTGTGCTAAATCGAGACACTCCTGTGCATCGGATGCAGTTTTGAACTCACAACCCAAAGGCTCCAGGTAGTACTGATAAAGCCGGCAAACCGCGGCGCTGGTATCTGTGATTAAAATACGTGTCGACATGATGTTCACCCAAAGGCTAGCAGATCTCTAAGGGCCGATGAAATACGCAAAATTCGGGGTGCGTGAACCGGGGCAAGTAAAGGGATACCAAGGCTGAATTCGTCGAAGATTTCGCTCGGTATGAAGCTGCGCGGGAAGCCTTGCATGATCGCAAAGATGCATAAAATCATTAAACTGAAATAAAAACAGTTACTTAGTAATATGTTGAGCAGCTCTTAAAATCCTGTAAATGCCCTTGCAGACCCTAACACGTCGCATCATAATAGGCTTGTCGTTTTCCCTACCAAATGGTAGAGAAACCGCACACGGGCCGCAAACGCTGCCTGTTTCAAACCCACTCGCGCAAAGAGGAATTGATGGCTGTTTCCAGTAAATTCATTCTCGAACAAGGGCCAGTTCTTAAAGAGCTTGGTCGCACTGCTCTAACCACCATGAAGCAAGGCTTTGTAAAGCCCAGCGGAACGGCACCTTCTACACCGGGCCCTGAATTTCGGCAGGTGTTGCCACCACGCTCAAAAGAGTTGGTGAAGACCTACGTAAAACACGTGGGGGGAGATCCCAGCCGTTATAAAAATACGATTCCAGCCCATTTATTTCCCCAATGGGGATTCGCGCTGGCATCTAAGACCCTCACCGGCATTCCTTATCCATTGGTTAAGGTTATGAACGGGGGCTGCCGCTTGGAAATCAATGGCGATATCCCTAACGACAAACACCTCATTGTATCGGCGCGTTTAGAAAACATCGATGACAATGGAAGCCGAGCAGTTTTACACCAGCGCATTACGACCGGTACTGTGGATCAGCCCGATGCGGTTGTAGCAAACCTTTTCGCGATTGTTCCCTTGAGCAACAAAGGAAAACCAAAGGGT
>JABJBS010000273.1 GCA_018668695.1 Deltaproteobacteria bacterium | reverse complement strand
GCTGGTTGTGTTTGGGTGTGGTCATGTTGGCCAAGCCATCCTCGAACAAGCATGTCATCTGGATTTTCAGATTACCGCGGTGGACGATTTAGACGAGAACGTCGAGGCAGTGAATAAACTTGGCCTGACTGAAGTTGTTGATACGTATGACCTCGGCCGGGCCGGGGAGCTGCCTTATGGCCCGGATACGTTTGTGGTTATTGCAACCCGTGAACACGCGTTAGACCAAAAGCTTCTCGAACTCGTCTTAGAGCGGGGCAATCGTTATGTTGGGGTCATAGGCTCTAAAAGAAAAGCCCACATGCAACGGCAACGGCTGCTTGCCAAAGGTTATGAAGAGTCTCTGGTTGATAGAGTGGTCTGCCCGATGGGATTAGATATTGGTGCTCAGACGCCTGCCGAGATTGCTCTGTCTGTAGTTGCGCAGCTGGTAGAAGTTATTCGCAAGCCAGCTATGCTTGAGACATCTGCTGAGGATAATTCCCAGATTGCTTAATCGGCCATACAGGCCGGAAGCCCATCAGGTAAACAAGCCGGTTGTAAACTCTTCGACAAATACCATCCTGAAAATTGAGGATTCGCCCCTTGTTCGGTTGGGTTCCAGGTTGCATCGCTGACCTCAAGGGTGGTGTCGGTAATTCTAAAGACTGTGAAATGACCTCGGCCATCAAAGTTGTAAGATTCGTAATAGGGTGAGCCCACGTTAAGAGCGTCGTACCCCTCCCACTCGTAGCGATAGGTCGCATGGGTATGTCCGTGGAGTAAGAGCACGATGTTGTAGGGACGAATGACCTCCAAAAAGTCGTCTTTGTGAGCATCGGTCCACCAGCGTTCTTCATATCCAAATTGGTCAAAGCCATAGTGCTGCATAATGATAACGGGGCGATTGGAGTCGCCTACGTGAAGTCTTAAATCATCGCGAAGAAAACTCAGTGACATACGCGGGTCGCGGGTAACGGAGGTTTCGTCTATTTGAGAGGGTTCATCACCGGCAAAGAGGTTGGCGTTGACGAAGTGAACGTTACCCCAGTCCCATGAGTAATGGCCGCCGTTGCCTGTCGCAGTGTTTAATAGTCCTACCCGGTTGGCATTGCGTGCTACTACCCGTTCAACGCTGGGAGTAGGGTTCTCATCGTAGTAATAGCGCCAGTTAAACTCGTCGTCCGGCATATCGGGATCAAAGTCGTGGTTTCCGTAGCCTTCATATACCGGCATGTTAAGAACCCCCTCGGTTCCGGTAAGCCCATAATCGGTCTCGAATTCTCCGATCTCATTTCGTCCCGGCCCCAATGCTTCGTCGCGTCCGTCTTTACCATTTTGGGTGAGATCGCCCGCGATCAGCAAACCGAGTGGCTGCGCAACCGGTGTACCTGCGGATGGAAGCTCATCGCGCCAGAGGGTTCCTGCAAATTGGTTTAGAGCGGCCAAGTGAAAAGAATTCTTGTTGTCTGCACCGCCACCGTACTGTGGGTCGCCCATGGCAAAAAACGTAATGTCCGTTGAGCATTGGTGCCAGCTGGGATCTCCGATGACAGCGGTGTGGGTGGTGACCCCGTCCGCGCAGGTGTCATGCGTGCAGGGATCTTGATCGTCGCTCGGTGTACAGCTTTGAACTTCGGGCTCTGCCGGACTCCCAGAGCAGGCCGAGAGTATAAATAGAAGAAGAGTGACACAGCGCGTTGCAATTGATTGGATTGATCTCATGATTCAGGTTCTCACCGCAGATTCCGCATTGAAAGCAGATAATTATAGCTTTGGCGGAAAATGTTACGCGAAATGAAAATTCAAAGTGGATTGTGATCAAAGCCCGGTTGAAATCTTTTTTTAACAATATTGAAATTAAAATTCCTAAAACTGTGGTTGCCGGCATCTAACCGGCACAAAGCATTCGGCTCTTGCCCTGAGCCTACGTCTTTGCCCCTAAACCTGGAGATAAACGATGAAGTTGATACGCACCCGGAGCGGCATGGCTGCTCAGTTTGCTATTGTTGCGTGCATGGCCCTAGCTTCAACTGGTTGTGGTTCGAGCGCTGAAAAAGAAGATGCGACGACTCAGCAAGGCGATTCGGGAGACACTCAGACTGATTCTTCAAACGGCGACTCGGCAGAGTCGAACAACCAGACGGATGGAAATACCGATGGCGGCGGCACCGATAATACGGGGTCTGAAAACCAAGGAACTGGCGACGGAACGTGTGACCGCGATGGCTTTCGCGCCGTTTCACAAGAGGCTGGCGGCGACGGCCAAGGATTGATGATGTATATGGCGAAAACTGCCGATACATCGCCATTCGATATGCTTCAAATTCAGCTTTACCAAGCAGCTCCATACAATGGTGCCTCATCTCCCGGTGAATACAGCGTAAACGGTACGAACTATGCGGATTGCGGCAATTGTATCTTAGCATTCTCAGGCTGCTCAGATCCGATGCAGCCTTGTGAGAAAACTTATTTCGCAGACCTCGGTAACTTGAACATCAGCGCCATCGGCGAAGCTGGTTCGTTGATGACAGGTACCATCAGCGCAACATTTCGCGAAGTGACCATCGATGGCCAGTCGTATCAGTCGACGCCGGTCCAAGGCGGCGAGACATGGTGCATCAATGATTATGCCTTCAGTGCAAGCATTGGAAATGGCGTCCCAGGCCAGCCAGCAGCTCCAGAGGCAAC
Organism: Deltaproteobacteria bacterium; assembly: GCA_018668695.1. Lineage (NCBI taxonomy): Bacteria > Pseudomonadati > Myxococcota > Myxococcia > Deltaproteobacteria bacterium. Next base: position 10,744 of record JABJBS010000273.1, on the reverse strand, counting down.
TGTACCGGAATCGACAGATTCAGGATGTGTGGCTTCAGGCAACGGCAATGGTCTAACTGCCAATGTTGGTGATTTCACGTTAACGAATGCAAATGGTGTTGATGTTAATTTACATTCTCTTGGCTGTGGGCAAACTCAAAATAAAGCACTTTGGGTAGTTGCAACTGCTGGATGGTGCGGAGCTTGTCCCGCTAAGGTCGAAGAAGTTCGTGAGCGTTTCAATCAAGATGGGGCCAGTGGCCTTGATATGATGATTGTTGTTGGCGAAGACGAAAATGGTCAGCCGATCACGGCTGAGACATGCGCTGCCTACGCCGAGCATTATTCTCCTGCTCTACCAAAGGACAAGGTCTTTTGTGACCCACAGTGGCAAACTACTTTCTCCAAGATTTTTCATTACCCAGGTGGTGATGGAAGTTATTACCTACCTTGGGAAGCGGTATTGCGGACATCGAACATGGAATACATCTACAACAATCAGCGTGAAGGCGGCGGCGACGGAAGCTCCAACATCACGACTCTTCTAGCTGAGTAACAAACCGGGCAAGCGGTGATGCCAGGGTTGCAATGGTGCAGTCTTGAAATCTCCGTTTTAAAGCCTCCGCATCAGCGGGGGCTTTTTTTAAGTAACTTCAGTGCTCCAAGTGTGCGGTGCCGTTCACGCCTTGCAAACCTCTCAATTGCAGGTAATGTCTATGGTATGAACGTAACTACCGCTTCTCGAGTACCCAGTTTAGCCACCTTGGCTATCTGTATTGGATTCATCGTTTTATCTGCATGTGCGAGTGAGCCGGGAGACACCGATGAGACAACGTGCTCCAGTACCTCCGATTGCTCTGCTGGCTGGTTGTGTGAAAACTCCACCTGTGTGCCGGCGTGTTTTGATGACACAGACTGTAAAGAGAATCAGCTTTGCAACAACTCGGTGTGTGTGGATTCGATTTGTGGTGATGGAGTGATCGAAGCCAATGAAGATTGTGACAATGGCGAGGCGAACTCCAACAGCGCGGCATGCACTGCAGACTGCAAAATTGGTGCTTGTGGTGATGGCTTATTACTCGCCGGTGAAGAAGTTTGTGATGACGGTAACCTCGATGACGCAGATGGCTGCGATAGCAATTGCACAGAAACCGCGTGTGGAAATGGTGTACTGACGGCAGGTGAAGAGTGCGATGATGGAAACAGCATTGACTACGATGGCTGTGATGCCGACTGCACCTTCACGGAGTGCCCGCCAAGTGTACCTGAAGGTACCGTCTGCGGTGACGATGGTGTGTTTTGTAACGGCCAAGAAGTTTGCACTGAAGGCTTTTGTGTTTCGAATGGAAACCCTTGTGTTGAAGACGACCTCGCTTGCACACCACTTTTGTGCGACGAAGAGAACTCCGTTTGTAACCCATTGGATCAGGGCTTTTGCCTGATTGATGAAGCTTGCGTTACCGATATGGCTCGCAACAGTGAAAACGGTTGTGAGTATTGTGATACGAATCTTGCCGTTGATGCTTGGCAGTCTTTCGGTGAAAGTCTCACGCTCGACAATCCCTCTTATTGGGCCGACGAAGGTTCCGCTCTGGGTGATAGCTGCGGAGCGGGGAGCTGTACGGCAGGCTCAGTTATTTGCAACCCAGATGCCTTGGATAGCCTCGTTTGTGATACCGCTTCTTTGGCTTCAACAGAGGTATGCAATCTCTTAGACGACGATTGTGATGGGGCATATGACGAGGGCTTCTGGGTCGATTCAAGCAACGTTGGTGACGCTGGTGTTGAGGAAGATTTTCCGGATGGAGCGGATTCAACGACGCCTGCCTATCGAACCTACCCTGAACTCTCAAACGGTGTCATTTCTGGACGCATTCTACCTGCCGGTGACGTCGACATCATTCGCATCGACGCTACCGAAGCCTTGAGCGATATTATTCCCGATGCACCTTTTAGAGTGGAACTAACGCTCTCGTCAGCATCTGGCCCGAGTGGGGATAACTGGTATTGGCTTTGTGCATGCTGGTCCCATAACGACCCAACATGCTTATATGCCATGGACCGGGACCAAGACTGTTGGCTTGCTACAGGTACACAGCCGGCTGAAACGGGTCAGATTTTACGTTCGAACAGCTCTACTGTGTTGGACGAGACCACTTTGTGGATTCGCATCGAGCCCGATCTACCGGATCTGGATTATAGCTGCGATAACTACAATCTTCTGTGGACGATTTTTGAACAATAAAATTTTGTGGAGAGTAATATCATGAGTCGCTTTTTTGTCATGGCGCTATTCGTGTGTCTTGTGGGGTGTGCAACGTCGGGTGTCTCTGATGTGCCGGGAGAGACCACTGGCAATTTAAGCTCCGGTTTGGTGCTTGAGAATTTTGACAAATCTGTTCGGCCTCAAGATGATCTGTATCGTTTTGCGAACGGGCTGTGGTTGGATGCCTTTGAGATTCCCGCAGATAAGAGTTCCTTCGGGGCCTTTACACATCTCTACGACGAGTCACAGGACAACTTAAAAGCTATCATCAGCGATGCCTCGGAAGGCAAACTTAGTGGAGACTCGGCGAAGAAGGTCGGCGATGCGTATGCCGCCTTCATGAATGAGCCCGCCATTGAAGCCACCGGGTTATCAGCGCTTCATAAAGAGCTGAATGCAATCGCAGGATTGAAGACTCACCAAGATATTGGAAAGCATTTTCTTTATCTGCAAGAACTCGGTGTGAAGACTCCTTTTGGTGGCTGGGTTGACCAGGACCATAAAAATACCACGTCTTATATTCTCTACCTGACCCAGTCGGGACTCGGACTTCCAGACCGTGATTACTACTTTAAAGAGGAAGAAAAGTTTCAAAAAATCCGAGCAGGATATGAAGCTTATCTTGTAAAGATTTTCACTCTACTAGGCCGAAGCGATGCTGGTGCTCAAGCGGCATCTGTGGTGGCAATCGAAAAGCGCCTTGCGAGTAAACATTGGACACGTGTGCAAAACCGGGATCGGAATAAAACATACAACAAGCTGAGCATTGATGAACTGGCCAGCATATTGCCTGACGTTCCGTTTAAGGCTTGGAATGATAGCGTCGACGGTGCTTTAGGACATGTTGTGATTCGGCAGCCAGACTATTTTGAGAGCTTGGCTCAATTGATGACGGCTACGGATGTGAGAGGGTGGAAGGCTTATTGCGAGGCTCATTTAGTCACTTCATTGGCCAATAGAATGCCGAGTGCGTTTGTTGAGGCTCACTTTGGGTTTTACGGTAAAGTACTGCGAGGGATCAAAGAGAACCGACCACGTTGGAAGCGTGGTGTGAGCGAAGTAGAATCCATGCTCGGTGAGGTACTTGGGCAAGTTTATGTTGAGCGCCATTTCAAGCCGGAAGCGAAGGCGAGAATGGAGAGCTTGGTTGGTAACCTAACCAAGTCGTTTGAGAAGGGTATTGATGAGCTTGCTTGGATGACGCCGCCGACTAAGGTTCATGCTCAAGCGAAGTTGAAGAAATTTGTCAGTAAGATTGGCTACCCAACACGCTGGCGCGACTATTCGTCGCTGGTGATCAAAAACAATGACCCGGTGGGGAATTTTATACGAACTCGACTTTTTCAGCATCACCGGGAAATGGCAAAGCTTGGTAAGCCTATAGACCGTGAAGAGTGGTTTATGAATCCACAAACGGTGAACGCTTATTATAACCCTTCGATGAACGAAATCGTTTTTCCAGCGGCTATTCTGCAACCTCCCTTTTTCAATCTACAAGCCGATGATGCTGTGAACTATGGCGGGATTGGTGCGGTGATTGGTCACGAATTCAGCCATGGATTCGACGATCAGGGCCGAAAATCAGATGGTGATGGCATGCTGCGAGATTGGTGGACCGAAGAAGACGCCAAAGAGTTCAAGCGGCGAGCAGACTTAATGATTGCCCAGTACGCGAATTTTAGCCCAATCGAGGGTACTCACGTAAATGGTGAGCTTACTCTGGGAGAAAATATTGGTGATCTCGGCGGGTTAACCATTGCCTATAAGGCCTATAAACTTTCTTTGAACGGTAAGGTTTCACCCGTGATTGATGGCTTCACGGGAGAGCAGCGCTTCTTTTTGGGTTGGGCTCAGTCTTGGGCTTGCAAGTACCGCGAAGCGGCTTTGCGTCAGCGCTTGATGACAGACCCGCACTCGCCAGCAATTTATCGTGTACTGGGTGTGGTTGCCAATATGCCTGAGTTTTATGAAGCTTTTGGTGTGAAGCCCGGTGATGGGCTTTACCAAGATGAAGAGAAGCGAGTGAAGATTTGGTAAGCCAGCCGTGCGCGCTTCGTTTTCTTAGTCGTTTTTTCTGATTTGAAATCGACCGTCTTTCGGAAAAAGGTCTACCTTGCACGAAAGGCTTCCGTCTCGATTGGTCCAAGCCACGCCGATCCTGTCCCAAGCAGCCTTGGCACCTTCCCCGCGTTCTCGAACCCAGTAAATTGTGTGGGTTGGCTTCAGGGGATTAGGGCCGTTCATGTGCGCCATGGCGCGTCTCTTGTAATCTTCTTTGAGGTCTTCTTCGTCGTTCATCGGGCGTCTCTTTGGTGACAGGGTGGAAGGTTCTTAAAAAAGTTAGTTTGCTGCATCGCTCTCGTCGGTGCTTGGCTCAGCAGGTGGCATGGGCTGCAACGTAACGGATGTGGCTTCAATATCCAAAAGAACACTCATGGCATCTTCATTTGGAATATTGGGGTCAACGTCTATATCACCACGCACTGCATAGCTAAGGGTTGCACAAAGAGGCAAAGCCCGTGTGCATAACTCTTCGTTCTCGGTAGCGGCACAATTGGCGGTGGTGAAAGAGTCAGGCTGACAATCATAGACGCCCGGCTCTGTCTCAGACCAGACATCTTGAGATGACTCGATGCCAGCACATCCACAAAGGTTCTCAAAGGCACGGTTCACACTTTCATAAAACTCAGCGATAGAAACCCAGCCGCTGAGTGAGGCACGGTAGGTGATTCCCTCATTTGATAACGTTATGGTGTCGGCCATGAGCTGGCTTTCGTGGATATTGATATTGGTTAAGACGTTACCGGCCGGGATATCCAGAACCAGGTTACCGTTGTTGCCCAGAAGGTTGCCATCGATCAGGCTGGCGGATTCGTAAGCGCCACTTGGAGCTGACGCACCGTTTTCGAAGTTCTCGGGTAAAATGTGAACACTGGCGTTGCCGGAGGTGATTGTTTCCCAGTCCATACCATCGGCCCATACGCCGTTAAGGTGAGTCAGAAGAAATGCTTGGGATTCTGTGGTGGAGGCAATACCTTGATGATCAACGAGGCTCACAATACCACCGTTACGTAGATACTCATCAAAATAACCGTCGACTGAGATCTCGGCTTGGGTGGCAAGAAACCGCAGCAACTCGCCGAATTTGTTGTCATCTGATGAGGAGGCAAGCTCTAAGCTTGTAAGCAGTGTTAAGTGATTGCTGGTGTACTGGTCGGCACTCGCTGGCCACGTTGCATCGGTGGTCGGAGCGGGGTCGGCTGGATCTGTAGGCGAGCTGCTGTTGTTACCATCGCCAGCACTGCTGTCCGTACAAATACCATACTCACAAGTTTGTCCCTCAAGGCAGGGGTTCTCTTCCGAGCAAGGATCAGGATCAATGCGCTGAGCCTCATCTGAGCAAGCAACGAGTGAAGTGATGAGAGCGATAGTGGCCCATGTTCTCATTGGAGTTCTCCCATGTCCGATGTTTGTAACAATCGTGTCATAACAGTGTTTAAAGAGTGGGACAAAGCAGACGGTAAGACCAATTTACTAGACGGTTGCGCATCTCGCTAACTACCTGCTGCGTAATACTTTTCGCATGTCCCAGAGTGAGAAGAATAATAAAAAAATGTACTTTTGTTGCAGTGCGGTATTTCACGTTTTCCTAATTCTTTCGCATTTTGCATCACTTGTGGGTTTTTGAAATTTGAGGCGTGGTTCAGTGAATGAACGATTTAGTTATTGTGGCGTTGTAGAGATCAAAGGTTCCTACTATGTCAGGGACGCAAACAGACTTGAGGATAGCTATGACTGAGCAAAACTTTTCACGCATTGTCATCTTAAACCGTGGTGAAGCCGCAATTCGTTTTATGCGAGCTGCGAGTACCTGGTCCAAAACATACGATCAGCCTCTCGAGACGGTAGCACTGTATACCGCCCCGGAAAGTTCGGCGCTTTTCGTGCGTCAGGCGGCCCATGCTGTGGCGCTTGGCGACGCGATGGTAAAGCATCCCGCGGGTGGCATGAGATCGGCTTATCTAGACATCGATCGAATGATTGCACTGATCAAAGAAAACGGCGCGACGGCGGTCTGGCCCGGTTGGGGTTTCTTGGCCGAGAGTGCTGAGTTTGCTGAAGCGTGTGAAAACAACGGCATCAAGTTCGTGGGTCCTTCCGCAAAGTCGATTCGCCTCCTTGGTGATAAAGTAGAAGCGAAAGCCTTGGCCGAGCGGCATGGGGTTCCAGTGACCGGCTGGTCCAACGGTGTTGTGCGTGATGTCGCGCATGCGAAAGAGCTGGCTAAAAAGATTGGCTACCCGCTCTTGATTAAAGCGAGCGCAGGCGGTGGTGGCCGAGGTATTCGAATCGTTCATGAAGATGCTGGCCTTGCAGAGGCTTTTGAGTCGGCTTCCAACGAGGCTGCCTCAGCTTTTGGTAACGCAGACTGTCTGATGGAGCAGTTGGTACCCGAGGCGCGCCATGTTGAAGTTCAGGTCATTGCAGACCAGCATGGAACTGTTTGGGCGATGGGAACGCGGGATTGCTCTGTGCAGCGCCGCCACCAAAAGCTTATAGAAGAGGCTCCAGCACCTGGTTTGAGTCCAGAGCTTGAGGCAAGTATTTGTAACGCGGCTGTAGCGGTAGCAAAGGCCTCTGAATACGAAGGAGCGGGAACAGCAGAGTTTCTCTTGGTTCCTTCGACCGGGGAATTCTATTTCTTGGAAATGAATACCCGTCTTCAGGTTGAGCACACGATTACCGAGGAAATTTATGGGGTCGATTTAGCGGTCCAGCAAATCCTTGTGGCACAAGGCGAGAAGTTACCTTCGGATAAGCCGCCTTTACCTCGCGGAACAGCCATTGAGCTGCGGCTCAACGCAGAGAACCCAGATGACCACTTTACACCTTCAGCCGGCGGTATCGTTCGTTTTGAATCTCCGCAGGGACCAGGTATTCGAGTGGATTCAGGTTTCGCCGCGGGTGATGTTGTTCCCACAGAATTCGATTCAAACATTGCAAAGGTCATCGCATGGGGCGCTAATCGCCGTGAAGCTTGGGCTCGTCTGCAGACAGTATTAAGAGATACTGTGGTTGCGATTGAAGGTGGTCCGACCAACCGTGCGCTCTTGATGGAATTGATTTGCAGTCCAGCGCTTCGAGCGGGGCCAGTTACAACTAAATGGCTTGATGGATATTTAGAAGAGCGCCCAGCGATGTCTGAGCGGTCGCGACTCGATATTGCATTGGGTGCGGCATCCATTGGAGACCACTTAAGAAGTCGCCGCGGCTCAGTTCTTAACTTTTTGAGCGAAGCACAACGTGGGCTTCCAAGAAGAGTGTCTGGCCCTGGAGCGACTCGGCTTAAGTACATGGTGGATGGACGTCCACTGGCAGTAACTGTTGCGACCTTGGGACCGAGTCATTACCGGGTTACTTGCGGTGAGCAAATCATTGAACTTTACGCGCGCAATACCGGTGACCGAACCATGGTGCTCGAAGAGAGCTCTGGCGAACGGCATACGGTTATAAGAATAGGTACACCGAGTGCAGTACATGTTGATGTTGACGGTGTTGCTTGCTCTTTCACCCGGACGTCAGGCGGCGAAGTGCTCGCACCGATTCCTGCTGCAGTAACCCGTGTTCATGTTGAAGTGGGAGACAAGGTAAAAGTTGGTGACCGTCTCGTAACTCTAGAAGTTATGAAGATGGAGTCGGCCGTACTCTCAACTCAAAGTGGTATCGTTCAAGAAGTAAATGTTGGGCCTGCTATGCACGTGGCTGCCGGCGATTTAATGCTCAATATTGAAGCAGAAGCGGATGATGACGAGGATGAAATCGAGCCGTTGCTACCTCTTACTGGAGAGCAAACTGTTCTTAGTAGCTTGGATCTTCTGCGCAACACTCTCTTGGGTTACGACCTCGATGAGTTTGAAGTTGATACAGCGGTAACTGCTCTGGAAAAAGGCGAGCTTGAGGTTACCCGGGAACAACTAACTGAACTGATCGAAGTGGTTCTCTTACAAGAATCTCTCTTTTTGCGAGGTGCCTTTGATGATGCTCGAAATGAGTCAGGCGACGCCTCACAGGATCAGCTGATTGGTTTTATTCGTCACCCAATTGGTGATGAAGACCAGCTCTCAGAAATATTCCAAGAGCGACTTGTCGACTTTCTGGCGATGCATGATGTGACCGGACTTCGTCGTTCTTTCCAGACTGAGGCGGCACTCTTACGACTTTTCCAAAGTCATTACGTTCCAGGGCGTTTTCACCGTCTGTTCTTTGCTGTTTTTGATGCAATGAGCCGAGCAAAAGTTGAAGACGATTCAACACAAGAGCGTATGCGTTGCCGAAACCTTTTCGAGCGATTTGCACACTTTACCGTGTCGACGAATCGCCGTCTTGCTCAAGCAGTTTGGCAAGCAATCTACGTTCTCTTTGATGGGCCACGCCTGCAAAAAGACTTAGCCGCAGAGGACCATGAGGCAGCAGGTTTGTTGTCACGCTTGGTTGATCCAAATGAAGATGAGAAATCGCTCGCAGAAGCAAGACGCCTCTTGGTTGAAATGCCATTGGCGCCGCTCTTGGGACTTGTTGCTGGGGTGTCCCAGCGGCCACACAATCATCGCTTAACTCTTTTGGGCGGACTGCTAGAGCATGTGCACCAAGTTGCGGCAACCAAGTTAACGGAGCAAACGGTTGACGAGGTTGCTAGCTATTCATTTGTTCGCGACGACCAGTCTGCATTTGCGGGCGCACTGATTTACGAACCGTCGCACTTGCAAGTTGGTGCGACCATTGCTGGGCAGATGAGCGAGATGGATCTGTTCTTGGCGTTTGAGCCACCTGAGGGTCAATTACGCGAAGTCTTTGAAAATATTGAGGGACCGAAACGTGTCACGTGTCTTTGGGGTAACTCAGAGTCTGGTCTAACCGCGCGAACCTTTCTGCGTCAGGGCGATAAGCTGATCGAGAAAGAGCTTTACCGTGACCTGCACCCAAATCGAGATATCGTTCACGAACTCGACCGCTGGGAGAAATTCGACCTTACAAGAATTCCCGCACCGGCTGGCATCATTCTAATGAATGCAAAGGCGCGCGACGGATCGGGTGATGAGCGCTTGGTTGCCGTTGGAGAAATAGAGCGGTTCGATCCGCAGCCGGGCATCAACGATCCGAGTACACTTTATCTTCCATCATTTGAACGTGTTTACTTGAACGCGATTTATGGAATCAGCCAGGCCTTAACTCTATCGGGTTATGGACCGTTTAGAGATAAGAAGAGTAACCGCAACCGAATGGTTTGGAATCGAATCTCTCTGATTTTCAAACCCGTTGTGACTTTGACCCAAGACGATATGGCATCCATCGCCAAGCGCTTGAGTCCGTGGGCACCTGGGCTTGGCCTAGAAAAAGTTGTCGTCATGGCAAACTTCGTGAAGGAAGGTCAACCTGAAGAAGAAGCACGCTTTATGGCTGTTGAATGGTCCGATCCAACGAGCCGCGGTTCAATGCTTAGTATTGTGAAGCCATGGCAGCGGCCACACAGAGTACTTTCTTCATACGAGCAGCGTGTTGTGGAAGCGCGCCGCGCCAATAAATTCTTTCCTTATGAGCTGGTGCGTACCCTTACGTCAGATGAGACGGGTGCGGGCTTTGGTAAGGGTACTTTTGAAGAGCTGGATTTAAGTGAGGATGGTCAGCGTTTGATCTCCGTGAAGGAACGGCCTTGGGGCGAGAACCAAGCGAACCTGGTTGTGGGTAAGATCAACAACATCCATGCAAGATTCCCGGCAGGTCTCGAGCGTATCTTAATCATCGGTGACCCAACTCGAAGTATGGGAGCGCTGGCTGAACCAGAATGTGCTCGAGTTATCGCGGCGATTGATATGGCCGAAGCTGAAGAGATTCCAGTTGAATGGGTACCTATTTCTTCTGGTGCCAAAATTGCATTTGATTCAGGGACGGAAAACCTCGATTGGACGGCGAGAGTTCTTAAGCGCATTATTCAGTTCACACAAAAAGGTGGTGTGATGAACATCATCGTGGATGGTGTTTGTGTTGGGGCTCAGTCTTATTGGAACGCCGAAGCAACGATGCTTAACCACTGCCGTGGGGCGCTGATCATGACTGGGCAAGGTTGCATGCTGCTAACAGGTAAGAGAGCGCTTGAGTTCTCTGGGTCTGTAGCGGCTCCAACCAACAACGGGATTGGTGGCTTGGAAGATATTATGGGACCGAATGGGGAAGCGCAGTACGCTGCTGCTGACCTCAAAGAGGCTTACGATATTCTATTTAGGCACTACGACTTCACGTATGTTCCACGAGGCAGCAGGTATGTGCCTTTGGTTAATACCGAAGATCCATTGCACAGAGCGTTGAACGCTACACCTTATCTTGGAGAAGAAAGTTTTGACCAAGTAGGGGATATCTTTTCTAGCAGCCGCAACCCGGGCCGCAAGCAGCCGTTTTCGATTCGAGAAGTTATGGGTGCGGTGCTTGACCGTGATGTTGAGC
>JABJBS010000272.1 GCA_018668695.1 Deltaproteobacteria bacterium | reverse complement strand
GTTCCAAAGCTTGCAAGTTGTTTTCTGGGTTCAGCACGCTCTCGTATTCGAGCCTTTAAGCGTACTTTATTTCCGGATGACTTTATCGCTACCAAAGACGACCAATGGTTTCGCTCGTTACTGCGACGAGATTTTAACGGACACCCATCGATGGTGGACCTTGTGGCTCAGGGAAATGCATGCCGGGCCCATGATACGGCCGATAGGCTGCATCGTCTTCGTGGTTTACCTACATTGGTGGTTTGCCCGGAGCAGGATGTCATCATTCACCCCAGCGAAAGTCGGCGTTTGGCACGCCTGATACCCGGAGCTCATCTGCTGAAGTTCCCGGATGCAGGCCATGGAGTGAATTGGCAGCATGTTGATGCCGTCAACGCTGCTCTCTTGAGTCATTTTCAGGCGGCCGATGCACGATTTGCGGCTTAGACCTGAGGCGGAAGTACGTGCTACCCTCCCAATATGATGATTCGTGGAGCATCTGCTAAAACCGTGGGCAACCATTTAAGCCTATTGCCGAGAATAGATTCATAATGGTTGAAAAAGATAACGATTCTAAAAAGACGGAACTTGTTCGCCTCAACGCCCGGCACCCGTTTGCGCAGCGTATTGGTACCGGCGTGGGCTCAGAGATTTTTCTCGCGATGCAACAGGGCGAGTCCAATACTTTTCAACGCCTTGTGGCGGTAAAAAAAGTAGCAGCGCTCTTTGGAAGCAGCGGCGAAAATGAGCTGATTCGCGAGATCCGCGCCGCGGCTGGCCTAAGTCACCCCAATATTGTTCGTATCTATGGTGCAGAGAAAAGTGGTGCGAGGCTTTTGGTCTCCATGGAGTATGTTTTTGGACATCGCCTGAGCACCCTAATGACCGCCATGCGAGAGCGCGAGATTGAGTTTCCCGTTCCAATATTACTTCGAATGATGGTCCAAGCGTGTGAGGCCTTACACCATGCACATAGTGCGCGAGGTCTTGATCAGGCTGCCCTAAATCTAGTTCATCGCGACGTATGCCCTGAGAATATGATGCTCGATGTGCACGGTTATTTACGCATTGTCGACTTCGGACTGGCTAAACTAAAAGGGGGCGAAGATACGACCATTCCTGGAAGAGTGAAGGGGCGCTTTCTCTATATGCCGCTAGAGCAGATGAGAGGGGATCCAATTGATAACCGAAGTGATATCTACTCTTTGGGGATGACCTTCTATGAATTGGCGACGTTAAGAGCGCCACGTGAAGCTCGAAATATTAAAGCAGCGTACGATGAAGCTCTGGGACAGCAAAAGGCGAAACCGATTTCGACGCTTAGCTCTTGCCCGCGTGAGTTAGATGTTCTGTTTGAAAAAGCCACGGCGACTTTACCGGCGGATCGGTACCAAGCCGCTCGAGAGTTTAGCCTTGGGGTTGAAGAGGCTGCTAAGCAAACTCAAGGACTCGCCTCGATTGCTGATACCGAACGATGGTTGGAAACGCACTTTTCAGACCTTCGTAAAAGACGAGAGGCTTTCGAACGAAACTTTGCTCAGTCTGTTGAACAAGCTCAGGTGGAAAAGTCTGAAGTCTCTGTTCCCACACTTCCCGTGGAAGAAGTTCAGCCAAGTGCAGAGGTGATAAGCGTAGAGGAAAAAACAACTCGATGGTTAATCGTTTCTCTTTGCGTTTTTGTAGCGGCTCTTATTGCTGTGACCACTCATTATTTAACCCGTGAACGCCAAACGATAAGCTTTACTGAAGGGTTTCAAATTGAGACAGACGCCAGCGAGGCGAGTATCTTTGTTTTATCTATTCCAGAGCGCGCCTTGCTCTACGTTGACGATTCGTTGGTGGGGAAGGTCAGTCGGCTCGGTGTGACCGTTAGGCTCGAGCCTAAGAAAAACCATAAACTTCGGTTAGAGCTTGAAGGTTATAAGCCTTATGAAGTTTTAGTTGAGGGTCAGGCAGGTGTTGCCGACCAGCTCATCGCTCAGCTGGAACCCGTTGGAAAGATGGCACCTAAAGTTCCAAGCAATCTGGGTAAACGCGAGAAGAAAATGAAGCGGGAGTTACTGAACGAAGAAGTGACACCTGAGGCACCAAGCTCCGAAGTGCAGGAGACTTTGCCTAAGAAGGCTTCTGCCGTTCAACCTGCGCCAATCGCGGCAGAGCCACAAGGACAAGTTAAAAAGCCACCGGCTCGTATAGGGTTTGTGCAACGTGGACTGCACCCCATCGAGTGGGGGATGAATAAACGTGCGGTCAAGAAGGTGTTGGCCGGAATGGATCCTGAAAAGACCACGGGCCGTGTGGATTCCTATCGAGGCCAGTTTTATGGTCTGCGTAGTATTCAAAACTTTGTCTATTTAGATTCAGGCTTGGGGGCGGTGATTTATCTTTTACCGCAGACTGAATTGAGTGCGGGTGAAGCCGCCTTCAATAAAGTTCTGGCACAATTTAAACTTGAGTTTGGTGAGCCGAAGAGTGAACAAAAAGTTTCTGGTAACGAGTGGCAAGTTTATTGGAGCCATTCGCGAGGAGAGCTTTTATTGGTGTGGAATTCGAAGAAGAAACTGTCTCAAGCGCTGAAGGTTATGTACCTGAGTATGCCCTGGCTCGAGCTCCAAAAGCAGCTTGGCAACATGCCTTAAGAGCGTTTTTGAAATTCGGCTTGCAGTGAGTGCAGCAATCGCTTTGCGGTTTTAAGCAATACTTCATGCTGATGCGAAGGATCTTTCTCGTAGAGTCTCTCGGCTTGAATCAGCATGTTGCATGCGCGGCTCATCCCGTCGAGCTGCTGGCGCGAAAAATGGCTCGAATCGAGCTTTGAATTTGTATGTTGATTGAGCACAACGTCCCTCCCCAGGTCATGTAATGCTTTCTAATGCACCGCGTATAACGAGCTTTGGGTCTCCTGGTAAAGTAGTTTTGAAATAAAAGTTCATATTTTTCGGACGCTTAGGGGATTTCCTGACAGAGCGGTCAGGATTGTTAAGGGTATTCTCTTGCTAAACATGTGAACGAGTGGGTAGATAATTGATAAGTTTGTTCAGGATTATTGAAGATGAATTTGACGTTAGATCAGCTTGAGGTTTTAGAGACTATTGACCGATTGGGCAGTTTTTCCGCGGCTGCGCGCCATTTAGGCCGAGCCACTTCGGCCGTAAGTTACGCTATTAAGTCACTTGAATCCGCTTTGGATGTCGAACTCTTTGATCGCAGTGGTCACCGGGCTGAGTTAACGCGCTCTGGGCGACTGGTTTTGGCAGAGGCGAATGAAGTTTTGACCCGTGCTCGTGGCATTGAGTCACTGGCCTCACGCTTACAGGGTGGTTGGGAAGCCAGGCTGGCGGTGGTGATTGATGGGGTCATTTCACTCGAGCCAGCGATGCGTGGTCTCAAAAGATTTACCGCCCGGGACTTGCCCACAACCGTTGAGCTGCGACTGGATTATTTGGGCGGGGTTCAAGAGCGGTTTGAATCTGCGCGTGCGGATTTGATGCTTACTGTTGATACCATTACAGAGCCAGGCTTTGTCGTTAGACCATTGAGCCCGGTTCAGATGGTGCTGGCGACGCATCGGGGCCACCCATTGGCCGCCCATAAACGAACTTTGAGCCGTGCTGATTTTCACAAGGCGGTTGAGCTTTTAATCGCCCCTGTTCATGCTCGTGAGCTTCCACATATCAGAAAGATGTTTATGGATGGACCCCATGTGTTTGAACTGAGTGATTTCTACTCGAAACGTCAAGCCTTATTGTCTGGAGTGGGCTTTGGCTGGATGCCGAGACATTTAATTGATGATGTTTTAAATTCAGGTGATTTGGTTGTTTTAGATTTTGATGAAGGTGCAAATCACCGCCTGATCCCTCAATTGGTTCACCGCCGAGAGTTTGCACTCGGCCGTGCTGCTGAATTTTTTGTGGAATTGCTTGAAGAAGAGTTTGCCCGCGATTTGGTAGCATCAGTTCAGTAAACTTGCGCTGAGAAACAAAGCACAGCCCAAGAAGCATAATCCGCAGCCCAGAGCCCCACTTACAAATAGAATATTTAGCCGTTTTTGGACGTCTTCCGGGAAGTGACGATGAAGGGGGCGTGGGTCGATCCACCAGCGTGTGGCGGGCAATGCCCGTTCACGAAGGAGTTTGAAAAGTAAATAATGGTAGACCGCGGCGCACAGTCCTCCCGCGCCAAAGCCGATAGCTAGGCAAACCAGTGCCGCCATCACGAGATTTGTGAATCCAAACCAAGTGGGAAGCCCCAGTAAAATCAGGAGACTTGCCATAATGCCCAATACAAATAGTGCTTCAAGCATGCTGAATTTTACGAGTTTCCACCGGGAAGGCCAAGGATTGACGACCACTTGGGAACTCCGGTCGCCATCTTTGAACCGATAACCAGGTAGTCAAGCTCCGGCACCGACGGTCGAAGAGGAACTAGGATACCGTTATGATTCAATATTTTTATAAAAATATCGAACCAGTATCCGTGTGAGCGGGTATGCGCGGAATAATCGGCGGTTGGGTCGAAGGAACGAATTATTCAGTTTTCAAGTGGAGGTAGGACACTGTATACCAATGTGTCTTGGCCCACCCGAAACCTGTTTGTCCACTGTATGGGGAATAACAATGCGAACTTGTGTCCGTTTGATGAATTCTATTGTGTCCTTTAAGCAGCCTGGTGCACGTCTCGCACTTGCTATGCTTTTGATTTTTGGCGTGGGCTGCAGCGACCGAGTAGCGGGTCTTGGTGCGGCGACTCCTGTGTCGGAAGCCGTGCCCTGTGGTGGTGATTGCCCTGATGGAACCACATGCGCCCCAATCGTAGACGACAATGGTGAGCTTATCTTTCAATGTGTCGATGTTCACCTGCGTTACTGTGCCCCGTGTTTAGAAGACAACGATTGCATCGATGATTGGATGCCTAATGCCGGAAGTGTTTGTGTAACATATTCCGACGGCTCTGGTTCCTATTGTGCGACTGACTGCAGCGAACATTCCGACTGCCCAGAGGAATCCTATTGCTTTGTTCGCCCAGAAGATGGCCGCGCCGTCTGTATGCCTGACAATGGTTTATGTGATTGTACCGATTGGGCGATTGATAATGAAGCGACGACCAGCTGTTCGGTTACGAATGCTCAGGGTACTTGCGGAGGCGTTCGGTCTTGCACTGAAGATGGCCTTACACAGTGTGATGCGCTCACACCTGCTCCAGAGTCGTGCAATGGTATCGACGATGACTGCAATGGTGAAACGGACGAGAGCTTTCCTGAGGCAGGCGAGGTTTGCGACGGAGAAGATGGCGACTTGTGTAATGACGGGTTCATGATTTGTGCGGATGGTGCTTTGGTTTGTGACGAGGGCCCGGAAGGCCGCGCGGAAATCTGCAATGGCTTAGACGATAATTGTGATGAGATTGTTGATAACATTTCAGTGATGCAGCCGGGAGATTTACAAGCAGGCGTTTGTGTTGGCAGCGAACAAATTTGTTCAGGTGAAGAAGGCTGGTTGGAGCCAGACTACACGGTTATTGCCGATTACGAAGTGGAAGAGGTTACCTGCGACGATATCGACAACGATTGCGACGGCGAGACTGATGAGCCTTTTAGTGAAGGTGGACTGGTTACGTTTACCGACTTGGACGGAACGCCGGGCCTCGTCAAAGGAAATTCCTGCGGCGTGGGCTCATGTGGTCAGGGTACGGTTATCTGCAGTGAAGACGGTTCAGGGTTGGCTTGTGACACGGCCAGCCAAGTTTCGATGGAAGTTTGTGATGGCGTTGATAACGATTGTAACGGCAATATTGATGATATCGCGAGCCCGCCTTTAGCTCTAAATCAGGCCGGTGTTTGTGCTGGTGCGATTCAGGTTTGTAATGGTTCTTCCGGTTGGGCCGAGCCTGATTATGCCGCTATCGTAGGCTATGAGTCTGTGGAGTTAACTTGCGATGGCTTGGATAACGATTGCGACGGAGAAGTCGATGAAGAACTCGATGCTCCTGATGCGAACCTTACGAGCGGGGTATGCTTGGGTTCTCTTAAAGTCTGCGCAGGCAGCACGGGGTGGCAAGAGCCTGACTACTTTGCGATTGCCGGATATGAGACGGGTGAACTGAGCTGTGATGGTTTGGATAACGACTGCGACGCTGAGATTGACGAAAACTTGATGGCTCCGGCCGCAGTTTTACAAAGCGGCGTTTGTGTGGGTAGCGTTAAGGTTTGTTCCGGGGCGGCTGGCTGGCTGGAGCCTAATTATGGAGCCATTGCTGGATATGAAACCACGGAGGTAACCTGTGATGGCCTCGACAACGATTGTAATGCTTTTATCGATGATGGCCTTCAGTCTCCTTTGGCCGATAACCAAGTCGGTGTTTGCGCAGGCGCAGTAAAACTGTGCAATGGCGTATCGGGTTGGGCAGAACCGGATTACAGCGTGATGAATCAGTACCAAGCTTTTGAAGCATTATGTGATGAGTTGGATAACGACTGCGACGGCGATGTTGACGAACCGTTTAAGGCAGGCGGTACGGTAACTGTCTCCAACACGGATGGCACACCTGGCCTTGTTAAAGGCAATACTTGCGGCCTCGGTGATTGTTTGGGCGGCACAGTGGTTTGCTCACCAGATGGAATCTCGCTTGTTTGCTCAAGCGCAGATTTAGCAAGTGCCGAGATTTGCGATGGCGATGATAATAACTGTAACGGCGTAACAGATGATGACCTCACGCCGCCGTTAAACACCAACCAAAGCGGATTATGTTTTGGCACTGATCAAGTCTGCACAGGCGCATCCGGCTGGGTGGACGACTATTCACCGGTGGCTGGTTACGGTCTCTACGAAGAGCCTGACGGATCTTACCTCGATGAAAACTGTGATGGTATTGATGGAGATATTCTTTGGGCGGTATTTGTTGCTCCTACCGGCACCGATAACGGGATTTGTGATTTTGGTTCACCCTGTCTCACTTTGAACCATGCTTTTATTGCTGCTTCAAACCGAGGTTTAAGCGATGTGTACGTTCAGGCTGGGGAGTATGCTGAAACACTGACTCTCGTAGACGGTCTACGCGTGTTTGGCGGCTATGATTCTCTTTGGGCGAGAGACCAAAGAATTCTAGACGGTCATATGTCGACGCTTATTGGAGACTCGGATGCAAGCGGTTATGCCGTGGCGGTGAGTGCCAATTCGGTGGCGGGTTATATGGAAGGCATGATCATCAGAGCACCCGACGGCAAGGGAACGGGCGAGAGCAGTTATGGTGTGCATGGCGTAAGCAGTACCCTGACTTTTGAACGAATCACTTTCATGCAAGGTGATGGCGCACCGGGGTATCCTGGCAACAATGGTCAGAATGCTTCTGGTTCCGCGGCGCAAGGCGGCGGCAACGGCGGCGGCGCAGACGAGTATACGACCACCTGCAATGATTCCTCCCGCGGCGGCGGTGGGTCGGCTGGTTCCAATGGAGCTTGCTCAGGAACGGGCGGCGGCAATGGCGGCCGAGGCGGTACGATGGATTCGGATTGCGGATTTTGGACTTTGAATTACAACGCACGCTCGGGTGACTCGGGTAATAATGCTGTGATTTACGCCGGCGGTAGCGTCGGTTATCGTGGCAACGGCGGCGGTACCTGTGGAACGGGTGGGGCGGCGAATGATGGCTGGATTCAAAATGGTGTGGGCGGCTCTGGCGGCTCTGCTGGCGTTTTAGCTGGCTATTATTGGGTAGCCAATACGGGCTCTACCGGTGGTCTTGGTTCAAACGGTACGGGCGGCGGCGGCGGCGGTGGCAGCGGCGGCTGTGATGATGGAATCGACTCATATGGCGCGGGCGGCGGCGGCGGCGGAGCCGGCGGATGTGCAGCTCCTTCGGCGGCCAGTGGTGGCGGCGGCGGTGGTGCAAGCCTTGGAGTCTTTACCGTGAACTCAACACTTGTAGTTAAAACTTCTGATTTTGTCCGGGGCGCAGCCGGTGATGGCGGCTCTGGTGGTCTTGGCGGCCGGGGTCAAAGTGGTGGCAGCGGCGGCAGCGGTGGTAGCGCCGATGGCGACAGCAAGCGAGGCGGAGATGGCGGCTCTGGTGCACACGGTGGTCATGGCGGCGGCGGCGGCGGCGGTGCAGGTGGTCTTTGCTATGGCATTTTCACCTCTTCGAGCGATGTTTTGTCTTCGGGCAATACTTTTGAGGCGGGCGCAGCGGGCAGCGGCGGTGCGGGCGGCGATTCGGCGACTTCGGCACCGGTCGGTGAACGTGATGGAAACCCGGGCTCTAATGGCGTCGGTGGCGTCGTTGGTGAGGTTGGCGTAGCCCCTTAATTACGGGTTTTAAGACTCGGATCGACTCATGTTTTCCTAAATTCTTCGAAGTGTCCGTTAAACGCTTCCTAGAGGGCGATCGCGCGCTATTTATTCCAAATAATTGAATATTTCTCGCTGTTTTACCGTTCCCACTTCTAGGTGAGATCGTTATAACGCTGCGACTCAATTTAATTTTATTGGAGCATTTCCGTGCACACGTTTCCTTCCGGTGTTCTTCAGGCTGGTCGTTTCGGCTCATTTTTAACGGCAGCATCTTTGGTGCTGACTTTGGTTGTAGTGACTGGGTGTAACACCCGTCCGACAACTGGCGGCCTTCAAGGTGTTGAGATCCCAACGCCTGAAGCTGAACCCTGCGGCGGCGACTGCCCGGATGGTACGATTTGTGTACCGGTAATTGACGAGAACGGTGAACCTGCCTTTGCTTGCCTCGACGTTCATTTGCGCTATTGCTCACCTTGCCTTGAAGATTCCGACTGCATTGACCCCTTCATGCCCGATGCCGGTAGTCTTTGTGTGACACGTGAAGATGGCTCGGGCTCGTACTGTGCAACCGACTGCGCCGAGCACACAGATTGCCCCGAGGGTGCATATTGCCTCGAAAGAGAAGATGGGCGCGCGGTATGTATGCCTGAAAACCTGAACTGTGAATGCTCTGAGTGGGCGACCGAAAACGAAATGGTCACGCAGTGTAGCACGGCGAACGTGAACGGTACCTGTATCGGTCAACGGATTTGCAACGAAGATGGCTTAACCGAGTGTGATGCGCCGATTGCTCAAGAAGAAATTTGTAACGAAGCTGACGACAACTGTAACGGTTTGGTGGATGAGAGTTTCCCAACCGAAGGTGAAGCCTGCGATGGCGGCGACGGAGACTTATGCAGCGACGGCGCATTAACCTGTGACCGCGGCTTAGTCATTTGTCTCGAAGATCCTACAGGACGCAGTGAATCTTGTAATGGTCTCGATGACGACTGTGATTCTGTCGTTGATAACAATCTCGTGAATGTTTCAGCCGACAACCAGCAAGGTATTTGCGCGGGAAGCGTAAAGGATTGCTCCGGTGAAGCCGGTTGGACAGAGCCCGACTACATGATGCTCGAAGGTTTTGAAGCGGATGAGCAAACATGCGACGGCTTGGATAACGATTGCGATGGGGATACTGACGAACGATTCGGTGCAGAGGGTGAGATTGCCTTTACCGATGTTGACGCGAGCACTCGGTACCTTGGTGATACTTGTGGAGTGGGTGTATGTGCGGGCGGTTCAGTTGTCTGCAGTGAGGACGGTGAGAGCCTTATTTGCGATAGCGTTGAAGGCGCTCAAGCTGAAACCTGTGATGGTCTTGATAACGACTGTGATGGTCAGGTGGACGAGGGGTTTGATGCTCCGTTGTCGACTCTTCAAGATGGTGTTTGTGCCGGCATGGTTAAAGTTTGTGGTGGTATCGGCGGCTGGGTAGAGCCCGATTAC
>JABJBS010000271.1 GCA_018668695.1 Deltaproteobacteria bacterium | reverse complement strand
GCCAGTCTGAGACTTAATGTGCTTACACCGTAAGGGCAATCATCACCGGTATTTAAAATACCATCGTTAAAAGTTAGGCTCCACTGCGAGCCAGCCTCATTGCGCCACCACAAGCTTGCCCCGTCCCACTCAACGCTCACTGAATGCCAACCGTTTTCTGCTGGAATCCGTTCATACGCGCCCAATATTTGTTCACGTGTGAGAGTCTCAATCATCAGCTGCTCTTCTGAAGCGCACCGCCCGGTGGTACTTTTCTCTTGGTTCACCACCACTGGTACATAACCCACTTCAAGGCCACTTGGAGGTGTAACAATAAGAGCCGGATCAAATGAAGCCAATGCACCCTCACCGGGGCTTGGAAGATAGTCTTGCTCAATAGACCAATGCGTGTGGATTTTCTCTACGATGGATTGCAGATTGTTCTTCTCAGTATCTGTCCAGTTAAATTGCTGAAACACCGGCTGATCGATAAACCGGTACCATCGATAGGTGACGGAAGAGCAGTCGGCCAAAGTAACTTCATAGGTATTCAGTAGAGGCCCTGGGCTTGCCCAAGCTCCCTCTAAGTTACCCACCGTATAGGGGCTCGGTGTATCCGAAGGCTCCCGAAATTCCTTGTGATGCAATAGAGTCTCCCAAGGAACCTCAGAAGCTTCTACCGCAACCCTACTATTTCCCTCATGCCTAAAATACTGAGGAAACTTTCCAAAACCACCTTCACCGGGCTCACTCCATTCCAAGCCAAAAACATTTCCATCAAATACAGTTGGCGTGGCCTTCTCGTTGATGCCAGTGATTGAGATATCATTCTGGCTATACGTGACCGGCCAAGTGGAAACAGAGGGTTGGTATTGGCTGGCACTGGACATCGTTCCCGAAGGTGCCTCGCCGCCATTCTTCCAGCTCTCTACGCCGTTAAAGAGTGCCTGCTTGGAGTAGAAGGTGACGTCGCGCACCAAGACTGTCTTGTTCTCTTCGTTTATCGGAAATTGCAAAACGGGAATCTTGGAGTAGCGAACTCCTGCGCTATCAATCGACTGAAACTGTGGGACCGTATTGATTTCCATGGAACCCGCCAAGCCATCTCGTATGGGCCGCGCATCCAAGCCGCGCCCATGGTCAAACGGATAATCACGTGAGATTTTGCTCCAGGTCTCGGGTAGGTAATAGGCCAATGGCCCTTTGAAATTTTCTGAGTTTAAAAAGAGCGTCCAGTTTTGATTCCCGGTTGGCTGAGGGTCAGAACGCGCCTCTGTAAGTGGCAGAGCAATATAACCATACCCAACCAGCTCACCACGTGGCTCGCCCTCAAAGGGTAAACCATCGGGCGGTATAAGCATTCGGTTACTCAGTTGAGCAATGCCCAGGAGGTTATCGGACAAAGGAGAAGAAGACCCAAAGAAGGGCCAACCCGGTGATGCGATCTGGTTGTTATAACAATCTGGTGTTGCATTCATACTGTACTTTGGCGGGCCATAATGAAACCGGTTTCCTGCCCAATAACCCAAGCCACCCTCCATCGTTTGAAACACATCCTGGTAAGTTGGGGCGCGCTCCGGCCAGTTGTCTCGTGCCATGGTGCCCACCGGACAAAGCGGCTCGGAAACGTTGTCGGAATTGTTGGGTGTAAACCATGTTCCGGGCAACCCTATTTGAAAGTTGGCGATAGGCTTTTCAATTAAAGACCAAACAGAAGAATAGAAACTTGCTCCGTAACGGTAAGTCTCTGGTGTGAAGCTCGAATAACTTCCAATGTAGCCATGAAGTCCCCGTGACGAATATTGAGTAAGGTCAGTTATTGAAAACTCTATCGTCGCCCCATTGTTACTTTCATCGGCTTCCAAAATACCGCAGTTCCAATCCGCTAGAACCTGGGCGCTGTGGGTACCGGATTGCGCTATCGGTTGCATAACCGAAATATCGAAGAGTCCACGACTCGTTAGAGAAACCGTTTCGTTGGAGCCGATGTTGGGTACAGAGATAACGCCATCCACCTCCTCCGCCGCGCATGGCTCAGCTATGGTCTGATTAAACACAAAACCAATTTCTATATCGGTTGCGGCGACGCCGCCTTGATTGGTTACTTCCACCAAAAACTCATGGGTCGTTGAGTTGTAGGTAAAAGACTCAATCAACAAATCGGAGCATGGGTTGCCGGACTCGGCGCTGCAATCCATACAAGACGCACCGTCTCCATCGCAGACATTACAACTGTCGTAAACGCCACTTAAACATGCCGCGGGCTCGCTCGATTCAGAACCACTGCAGCCTGGTGAAAATACCGTGCAAAATACAGCCAGAATCACCAACATCACGAATGCTTGCTTATCGATAGTCACTCAAAACTCCCAGGGCAGAGTCTCTCTCGTCCGAAACGAACAGCTGAACTCTTTTCAATCCTCGTGGACCGAAAAAAAGTTCGGACGACAAGACGCGCTTGTTAACCCATAAGACCATGTTTTTAGGCCCCTGAAAACAAGCTCAGCCAACCCATAAAGATTTCAAAGAATAC
The DNA here is from genome assembly GCA_018668695.1 of Deltaproteobacteria bacterium. Classification (NCBI taxonomy): domain Bacteria; kingdom Pseudomonadati; phylum Myxococcota; class Myxococcia; species Deltaproteobacteria bacterium. The sequence continues at coordinate 6,718 of JABJBS010000271.1, read as the reverse complement.
ACACGTTGGAAAGCCGGCGAAGAATTCACCGGCGGCATGGGGAGTTTAAGGTCTTTTAAAGCCACCTCAGAATCAAAATTAATCCTCGGAGAATTCGCAGATACCTGCACTGACCGCAGCTTCAGAACCATCGTAAGCTGCAATGGTCGTATTGTACTCCTGAATATATGTATCCATATCGGACACGTTCATTTCGAGCGCGGCATTCCCTGCATCAACGGAAATTGTGCGAGCAGCAAAATCACGTAGGGCTGACCAGTAGCAAACTCCGCGATCTACAGGCGCTGTGGTCTTCTCATAATGCAAGATGAACGGGCGAAAAAACTCATCAATGGTAAAAGCATTATCTCCGCCTACGGAGCCGTCGTTATGCAGCAACGTCTTGTAGAGCTGAGAGTTCTCATACGGTCCCAAAGCTTCAAATTGATTGTCACAACTATTAACCAACGTCATCAAATCAGCTGGGTTAGAGTCGTAGGTATCGATAAATGCCTGGTACTCGCAGCAACGCGGTTCGCCAGCGCTCTCGCAGTCAGACACCGTGGTTTCCGCGACCAATGGATACTCGGCCCAATGGTTCGGGTTAAGAAATGAGTCGTAGCGTTCGAGACTACCATTAGCACCGACGATATCCAGATCTCGCTTAGCGTAGAAGTATTGGTAGAATCGCAGATCAGCTACCGTTAGCTTGCGGTCCAAGACTGTTGAAGAGAACGTGGAATCATTAAGGATGTTTTCATAGGTTTCCCGCTCACCATCACCCGTGAGTACACCGAGCGTCGTAAGATAAGACTTTACCCAATCCGCAACCGAACCATTGTGACTCGCACAGGCTGTACCTTCTATAATCGGCGCTATCTCTTCGTCGCAAGTGATCACAGGCGTTGGCTCGGCCAAACAATCTAACATCACTTCGTAATGCTGCAGGTAAGCCGGGAGACACTGGTGAGTGGTATCCAAAATGTCTTGAGCAAATGAATCACTTAAATCACGAACCACATCTTCGGAGTCGGTGATGCCCTCTTGCAGACCTTGCTCGTAAACAAATTCGCTCAACGCTTCAAAGGTAAGAACTTGGTCATCACCTTGGGTGAGAGAACTCATATCCCACGCCGAAGGATTGAACTGATAAACAACGAGGTCACCCTCTTCGAGCGCTTCTTCGTCGCCGTCCATGCTTTTTGCAACACCTCGTACGATTCCTTCATCGTGGTCGAAACCACATAGGATGGCACGGCCCGCTACAGCACCTCGCATCACGTCAGGACTGCCATCACAGGCAACATCCGCGCTGCTGTCTACTTCAACATTTACTTGCTCTTCAGTGTCATCATCGACTTCGGTATCGCTATCATCCGTGCCGGTTTCAGTCCCGTCTGGATCTGTGTTGTCGTCTGTTTCATCGGGAGTTGTGTCGTTACCCTCGCCCACATCGGTAACTTGTGGCTCGTCACCGGTGCTTGTTTCATCGTCTGAGCCGCTGCACGCAGCAAACAAAAGACAACAAGAAATCACCAAAGATAGATGGCCGATAAACTTCATTCCTAGACTCCCAATACTTTTCAAAACAGAGTGGATAACCCGTGGGTAGTGTACTCGATGAGACCTACAATGCCAATGTGATTCAAACCCACAAACTAAAACATCGAGTGGATAAAAAAGGGAGAGGAAGAATCGTATGCACACGGTTTTAATGGATTAATTTAACCTATGGGATCTCGGCGGAGGTACACGACCATCTTGGCTTAGAGCTGGTCACGCCCAGCACTTGGTCAAGCTCGAGATAAACTAAGATTTATCGCTTTAAAGGCTTCGGCAAGGTGGTAGCCACCTGCCCTGATAATCAGCCTTATGCAGGTTTCTCAGCGACGATTCGCCAGTTTAAGTCGGCAATATTGGCCTTTTCAGCGGTCGTCCACGACTCGCCACCGGTCTGCAGTAAGTTCAGTGACTCTTCCACCCACGGCGGCATGAGGCCCATTTTCTCTAGGCCCCGAATCGCTCGGCGTGCCGTGAGAATTAAATCTCTCTTTTGTTCACAGATTGGCCAGGCTGCACTCTTTGATGGAGCGGAAAGAATAATATTGAAGCCAGCCCTTTCAAGCGCCGCGCATACATCAGCCGGATACATCGATTGCGTAGCCGCAAGAGTTGGCAAGTATGATTTATGCAAAGTCACGTGCTCCTGATTGTCCCAGTCAAAGTGAGGAGTCAAAAGATACTCCGCACAGGAGTACCGAGCACCAGGTTTGAGCACGCGATGCATTTCTTTAGCGTGGTCATCAAGTTCCTCTTTTTTGAAGAAGGGCCACACGGCCTGAACAGAGTAACAACCATCAAAGCTCTCGGAATCATACGCCAGCGGCTCGTGGTGATTTCCAACCTGGAAATGCAAGCGGTCCTCCATATTGCACTCGTTTGCCCAACTGACGGCACTCTCGAGCTGATTGGCGTCGATGTTGTATCCAGAAACCTTACCGCCCGTGCTTGTCGCAAGATGATACGCCACTCGCCCTCGTCCACAACCCATATCTAAGAGGTGGGAGCCGCTTGGGTCACTGAGATTAAGCTCCTTAAGCATGTCTTGCTCGCAGAGTAACTGGTTGCCGTAGAGCCCTTGGTTTTCATCAAGCTGCGGCGGGATGTAGAGCTTTTCCAGATCGAACACTGAGAGCATATTGTTGAGTACTTTGTAATAAGCCGCCACTGCTCGGGTTTCATCTTCTGTTTTGGTAGGCTCACCGTTTTGCATGCTCTGAAAAAATTTATAGGCATCGATACAAGCCTGCTTGTCTTCTTGAGGCAGCGTCACCAATCGCTTGATGCCGGTAAACGATGTTTTGGCTCTATACCAGTTGGCCTTCAAGCCTTTGTTTTCGCGCTGTAAATAATTCTGAATCGATAGAGCCATTTGCGTTCCCTTTAAAGTAAAGCCATGCGCCACGCGCTTTAGGCTTCGTCTTGAATGATTCCCGGATAAGCCCCCGTGGATGACTTGTCTCTTGGAATGCCCTCTGACGAGTTGCTTGGGCTGACATGACAGATTAACACATTGACATAAAGTGTAAATATGTAAATTATAGCCAAGAATGTTCAAGGAGTGAGGAAATACCCAGTGAGTAAGCCTGTTTGGTCTGGAAAAAGGCCCGCAAATGATAACGACGCAGAAGATCGCATCTGCATGGCGGCATTTGATTGCTTCAACCGGCTGAGCATTGAGCGCACCACAATGAGCGATATCGCTCGGACCGCCGGCATTACACGGCCTACCCTTTACAAATACTTCAAGAACAAAACCGACGTGGTCTTCACCGCTGTCGACAGAGAGGCCTACCGATTTGCCGAGTCGGTGGTGGCCCATGCAAAGCAATTCCCAACCATTGAAGAGCGTATCATCGAAACCATTGTTTATGTGGTGGCAGAGTTTCCCAAGGCACCCAACTTATCACTGGTTTTGCAGGATGGAATGGGAGAGACGTTACGCGCCCGCGCCTTCTCAGACGAAGCTACATTGGTATTCTCAGAAATGACCGCTGAACCTCTGATTGAAATTCGCCCAGACCTCGAAAAAGAGGGCGTAGAAATTACAGAAATCATGTCTCGCTTTGCTATCTCTATGATTCTCTTTCCCGGACAATACTCAACCGACCTTGATGGTCTTCGTCGATTGATAGTAAAACGTATCTTGCCAGGGCTAATCTAAGAAGTCTCTTCGAAGGTCCTCACCCAAGACGGGTTCTGCGAAATCCCGTCAGGCCGTGAGTATTTGTTTCTGCACATGTTGTAGAGAAAGTAGAAACATGAGCCGTACACGAAAATGGAAGTTCATTTTCTTAACAACGGTTGTATTGGCCGGTTTGGTTGGTTGCGTCTTGAGTACAGCCCAAGGCACCGGAGCCCTCGCCCACGGTGAGCGGCTCGAGCGCATGCAAGAATCCTCTCAATGGGATAAACTCGAAGAACGGTTCACCAATGTGTTGCCCCGCGTAAGACTTTCTTCCTTTGAAGCAACTTGGGATTTCTTCTTCGCTGGTTCTGCCACCCGTGAACCTGAGACTCCGCCCAAGGTTACACAACGCCGCGCCCAAGACTTTAGCGAGCTACCTACTTCAGGACTTCGCGTCACGTGGTTCGGCCACTCAACCATGCTTCTTGAGTTAGATGGTACACGAACCCTCATCGACCCCATGTGGTCCGAACGTGCCTCACCTTTTACGTGGGCTGGGCCCAAAAGATTCTATGCACCTCCCCTCGCACTTCAAGATTTACCGCCACTGGATGCCGTCATCATCTCTCATGACCACTACGACCACTTAGACAGCGAAACCGTGAAGTCCTTGGCATCACACGTCCCACTCTGGCTTGCCCCTCTTGGAGTAGGAGCTCACCTCAATGAATGGGGCATCCCCGACGAGAAAATTGTAGAGCTCGATTGGTGGGAGAGCCACAGCATAGGCGAAGTGAAACTCACCGCGACACCCTCGCGGCACTTTTCAGGCCGCTCCGTAACCTTCGGAGACCAAAATGCGACACTGTGGGCAGGCTGGGCTTGGACCGGGCCAACCCATCGCGCGTTTTACAGCGGCGACACCGCACTTCATCAAGAGTTTTCAACCATAGGTGAAAAGCTCGGCCCCTTCGATCTCACTATGATCGAGGCCGGCGCCTACAACCAAAGCTGGGCCGATGTACATTTGGGGCCTGAACAAGCAGTCCTGGCGCATCAACTTGTACGAGGTAAAGTGATGTTACCAGTGCACTGGGGACTCTTTAATCTCGCCCTTCATGGCTGGACCGAACCCGCAGAGCGAATCTTGGTAGCGGCTCAAAAGCTAGACGTTGATACTGTTTTCTTAGACCCTGGTGCCTCCTTCGATATTGCAAACGCTCCAAGTATCAGCCGGTGGTGGCCAGACCTCCCTTGGGAATCTGTAGAAGAGGCACCGGCATGGTCGAGTTCCGTGGAAAATCTTCAAGCACCGTTGCGGAACTGATCGGTGCAAAGCACAATATGGACGACAGAAAAAAATCCTCTCGGAAACGCATTCCCGAGAGGATTCTATAATCAATCGTCAATCACGTTTAGAATGGTAAACAACTCCAACCAATGCATGTTCGAGAATTATACGTCACGATCATTTCATAATAACCATCATCGCTCACTCCCTCCTCATACGTCTCATAACCACATTCGTATTCATAGGCTCCCCAGTACTCATCTTCTTCACATCCCTCACCATCGGGTGTTTCAAAAGTTGGAGCATCATCACCACCTGTAGGAACATCGACATCCGGACCATCACCCACGTCGGGCTCACACCAATAGTTGAGAGCGACAAAGGCTGCGCCGACAATGACTGCCGCAGCAGCGACACCAACAATTACTGGCGACTCAGCTATTACTACCCCTACAGTTAAAGTACCACCTGCTAGTCCCCCCAGCACACTGCCCTCAACCAAAGCGGCCAATCCTAACATCATATCGCCCAGTGCTGCTGCCGCGATTGGTCCGATTCCCGCACCGATCATACCGCCAGCCGTAATCGATGTCTCGAATCCATACGTACAAAGGTCAATAAAGGAATCGCCGCTGGCCCACATAGAGCCACCAATACTATCGACGACCGCACCATTCGCATCGTAGCTCGTATAATCATAGGAATTTCGACCAAGTGAACCTTCAATATGACCTGCATATTTTTCCGTGGTGAGTCCACCGCGCCTTGATTGAAAAGAACGCCACATTTTCGTTTCAAAATCGACTTTGTTTGTGGCTGAATTATAGTGCGAGCTTGTCTTTGTACGTAGGCTTGCAACATAACCATTTCGACAAAACGCACGACTCGACTGACAGGTGTTCTCGGTCATCATTAATGTTTGAATCGAGCCGTTGCTTTTCTTTTCCACAACATAGAAGTCACATGCGCCTTGCCGACGTGCGTCAGCGTCGCAGGTTCCCCACGTCAACATCTCACCTTTGACAAATTGCTCGGCATAACTCTCCGTGACACGGGTGCCATCATGCCAAACTACCGTACTTAATATCGTTCCAGCCGTCGACGCAGTACTGGTTGCCCGAACAGCTGTACCGGTCATTGCGCCACCCACTCGAGCGGCCCCCAAGACATTTGTACTCATCGCCATCAGCGCGAGCACCAAACCTAAATGTTTCACTACTAACTCCTTTTTATCTTTTCAGTAAAGATTCGGGAATGTATTCGTGATGCGCAGGATAACTCTGACATCCCTTGTAGGAATTCAGCAATGTATTGACTGACTGGAGTTTTGGCAGCGCTACCGCTAAAGTCTCGGCACTATTGAGACGCGTAACTTCAAGGACACATGATGAGCCAAACAACTTTCACCATCCCCAAGCAGTTTTGCGGACCACCTGGTTCAAGTAATGGTGGCTATTTTTGTGGCACCGTTGCATCGTTTTTTGACTATCCCGTAAGCATTCGTCTGAAGGCGCCGCCCCCACTCGATACCGAGATGCGTATTGAACACGGCGATGTTAAAGCACTGGTCCTAGCCGGCGACCAAATCATCGCTCAAGTGAGGCGAGCTGATGAAACACTAGAGCCCGCTCCTTTTATTTCCGTAAAAACGGCACAAGAGTGCAGCGAACAAGGGCTCGCAGGCTCACTGATCAACCACCCATTCCCAGGCTGCTTTGTTTGCGGGCCCAGTCGCGCATCAGGTGATGGTATGCGCATCT
>JABJBS010000270.1 GCA_018668695.1 Deltaproteobacteria bacterium | reverse complement strand
CCGGGGAAACAAGCTCTGTTTCACTCCGGACAGGCTCTCGCCGCACGTTCTTTGCCTGCGCAAATCCAATGATGGCTATCTCTTTCATCAGAGGTGCTCCTTATACAATTCAAATGGGGCATCGGGTTCACCGGTGGGTGAGAAATACTTGATGTTTTCAGTGGTGTAGTCCCACTCTTCTTTAGGACGCCATACAGCTTTAACACGCATCCCCATGCGCACATCTGAGAGTTCGCAGTCACCTATTAGGTGAAGCATCGGGATATCTGAGCCGTCTAAAAGAATTGAAGCCGCCAAAAATGGAATCTTCATCTTTTGTCCTGGGAACGGTACGTTCACGATACAGAAAGTGGTGATAATGCCTTGCGCCGGCAACTCAACTTCCTCAGTCATCTCCGTACCCGTTACTGGACTGGGGCCTCGCGGCGGCACATAGACTTTTTTTGTAGCCGGGCACCGCTGACCAATAATGCGCCCTTCCTTAATCGCTTTAAGAAAGCGACCACGGGCAACTCCAGCGCCAATGGTATAATCAAGACGGGTCGGCACTTTAAAGCCTGTTACTTTTTTGTTCTCGTCGCTCATTTCAGGCCTCCGGCTCAAAGCAAGTAATGTCCGTCATGTATCCGACACGCTCGTCCGCCCAACGTGCCTTCACGCGCATTCCAGTCGACATCGCATCGATATTTCCTGCATCTACAATATGCAGCATGGCCGTATCTGCTCCATCGAGCTTGATAAGCGCCCAACCAAATGGTTTCTGCATCGGGTGCTTCTCTCGTGGTTTCTCAATCCAGGACCAGGTTGTAACCACGCCCGTATCCTTCACTTGAACCATTTCCGTAAGGTCTTCACTGGTCTCCGGGTCATACTCCTGGGGCGGCACAATAACGCGTCCATCTCTGGCCTTAATTCCAAAGATTTTTCCATCCCGAAGCCCTGTAAAGAAATCGCTCAGTACAGTGCCCAGCGTACGCTTGTATGCAAACTCCATCACATACGGCGCTGTTAATATTTCGTCAGAAGTATTTTGAGAATCGGTCATACTTACGCCTTCACCTCTGTTAGCTGAGGTACTTGTTTCTTCTCAAGTGCCTTGTCTCGTCCGCCCATAAACCAAGAAACTGAATCTTTGATGGCCACATCAATAGGCCCTGGGTCGTACCCCAGTTCACGTTTAGCCTTGGATACATCGACCCATAGATAGCGCCCGCCCGTGTACTGAATCGCCTTATCGACAATCAAAGGTTCCTTGTGCGTAATGTTGTTTGAAATCCATTCGTTTATCTTTCCTATAAAACTAATCAGACCCGTTTTGAGTTCGTGCTTGGGCTTGGCCACGTTTGCGATTTCGCAGACCATCATGCCGAGTTCTTTATAGGTAAGGTTATGGCCACCGAGGATGTAACGTTCACCGGGCCGCCCCTTCAGACAAGCTAGCCAGTGCCCCATCGCAACATCTTTAACATGCACTCCATTGAAGCCGCCTGGCAGCCACACCGGGTTCTTACCCGAAGTATAACGTTGGATGAGAACGCCTGTAGGAGTAGGCGCGATGTCATTTCCACCGAACGGGAATGTTGGGTTACACGCCACAACATCGAGGCCCTTGTTGCAGTAGCTCAGCGCTTCGAGCTCGGCCATGTATTTACTCATCACATAGTGATCAGCGACCAACCAATTGTTGAAGATGGTCGTCTCGTCTGCGATTTGTTCCTCGGGCAGCGTACCAATCGCAGCTATCGAGCTTGTATAAACAACCTTTTTGATTCCCGCAGCCATGGAAGCTTCGAGTAGGTTACGCGTTCCAATGATGTTTACTTTGTACATCACATTTGGATCAGGCAGCCAGTAAGCGTAAATCGCCGCAAAGTGAAAAACAGTATCGCAACCTTCGAGGCAAGACTTTAACGAGTCTACATCCAATAGGTCACCTTCCACCATATCGATATCAAGCCCGTAAAGATTGTTGAGCGGGTCACCCTTTCGGACCAGAGCTCTCACTTTCACGCCTTCGTCCAAAAGAATCTTCACAAGGTGCGAGCCTATGAATCCACTGGCTCCAGTGACCATGGCAACCTTCGGTCGATGTTCGGTTTGTTCTGTCATTTTTTATCCTTTGAAGTGCTACAAAGACGAATTCCCCAGGCCTCACTGAAACATGTTTCACCCCCCTCTGCAAGGCCGAGTGGAACATGTTCCACCCCTCTCTCGTAAAGGTCCGTAATCGGCCAATAAAACATAAAGAATACGGGTAACTACAGAGTTTCAGACGGACGTCTAAAACGTAAAATCAGGTAAACAAACGCCCAAAAGGGCTTGCCCAGAGAAAGCGCATAAACTTCTTCATGCCATCGTCTTTTTCCAGCGAATACGGGTAGTGCGTACTTGTAATGAAGCCACCCCACGTATCCACAATAACCGATTGTTGAAACGTATAATTCAAGAGGCCGTTTTGCCCGTTAACTTGGCCCATACCACTGCTTTTACGTCCACCAAATGGAGCTTCCAAGGCGCCGTAAGCCATCGCCATATCATTCACGGAGCAGCTTCCCGCATCGATCTGTGAGGCGAGCTTAACCCCTTTGGAGGAGTCCTTCGTCCAGACATTCGAGCTGAGACCATACTCCGTTTGGTTGGCCATATGCATCGCTTCAGCTTCGTCTTTAACAACCATGATGGGTAAAACAGGTCCAAACGTCTCATCCACCATAATATCCATATCGTGGGTAACATCGACCAAGACCGTAGGCTCATAAAACAAACCATCAAGTTCGGGATTTTTACGCCCACCGACAAGCACCTTCGCGCCTTTTTCAACGGCATCTTGAACTTGCCGCTCGATAAGCTGCAGTTGTCTTTCGAAAAAGATAGCACCGACGTCGAATTCTCCCTCGGCAGCTTGCCGAAGACCCTTCACGCGCTCAACTACACTCGAAATGAACTCTTCTGCGACCTCTTCAACGACATAAATTCTTTCTGTGCCGCAGCAATATTGCCCCGTGTTGAAAATAGAACCGGCCACAGCCCCAGCCGCAGCGCGCTCAATATTCGCATCGGCGCAAACCACCATCGGGTCTTTGCCTCCCAATTCAAGGGTACACGGTATCAACTTCTCAGCGCATGCGACCGCAACCTTACGGCCTGTTCCCACGCTGCCGGTGAAACAAATCTTATCTACGCCTGACTCAATTAAAGCGGCACCTGTTTCACCATCGCCCTGCACAACTTGCAAAACGTTTTCTGGTAAGCCGGCTTCAGCAAAAAGTTCACCAACGAGTTTACCCGAAAAAGGCGTGACCTCGGATGGCTTTAGCAAAACCGCATTTCCTGCCAGAAGCGCCTGAACCGTGGGATTAAGCGAGAGAATAAAAGGCCCATTCCATGGGCTAATCACACCAATAACCCCCAATGGCTGCTGAATAATGTGAAGTTTTTTGGAGAATCTTAGAGCTCCATGAAGGTTCATTTTTTTCGTTTTGAGAATCTTCGGCGCGCGCTTACCGTAGTAACGCATAACATCACACGCGGCGAAAATTTCGATCATTAAAGCTTCAGTGGCAGCCTTCCCGCTTTCGCGCAAAACCACATCAACATAATCGTCCATATTGTCTAGGAGGATTTTTAAAGCTTTAAACACATAGCTCGCGCGTTTTTTGGGAGTTAAAGCTCCCCAACTTTTTTGAGCGGCCCGGGCACGCACCAGCGCACTTTGGACATCGTCCAATCGATCAACTTCAATCTCACCAATCACTCTTAGATTGGCAGGACTCTGCAGCTGTAACTTTCGACGCTCGCCTTCAGGCACCTTAACTGCGGTGACTATAGCCATTGATTTCCCCTGGTCTCTGGCTTGCTGCTTCCCACAATTTAGCAATCAAGCAAGATGTTTATCTGCACAGTGAAACGTGTTTCACCTGTCACAAGGTACGGGAATACCCAAGCCATGACAATGCGTGTCATCCACTCAGAGCCCAAAACGGTGTAACGGGTGGTAACGCCCCTCAAAGAGGTATGAGAGCGCGGTACGAGGGCGATAAATCAGCCTGCGCTGCTGCCTGCGCTTGAAAAGATCCGAATCACAAAAACGCCAGAAAGAATGAGCGTTATGCCAACAATGGCCGGCAGATCGAGTGTTTCCTTGTAGTAGAACCAACCAACAAGCGTAACCAGGAAGACTCCTAAACCGGACCATATGGCGTACATCACTCCTAAGGGTATGGTCTTTAAACAAAGGGACAGGAGATAAAAAGCCACACTGTATCCAACAATGACTATCAAACTTGGCCACAGTTTCGTGAATTCTTCGGAGGCCTTCAAAGCCGAAGTGGCAATGACCTCAGCCAAGACCGCAACCGCCAAAAAGATATAACTCATCTTAGACTTCCCAATCGTTCAATCTTGCTGAGGGGATTTTCGCAAGATTATGTCGTAGACAAACATGCCCGCTAGCATTGCACCCGTAAACAGAAGTGGTTCCACACCCAAACCAGACATGGATGAAACCGCTGGCCCTGGACAATAGCCGCCCAATGCCCAACCTACCCCAAAAATAGCACTCCCAATCACAAGTCGCTTTTCCAGCTTATT
>JABJBS010000269.1 GCA_018668695.1 Deltaproteobacteria bacterium | reverse complement strand
CGAACAAAATTTTGCCTATACGCAAACACATAAACATAGACTGACACAGAAAACAGCTCTGCCTTCTCCAACATTAACATCCAAGTCGCGCAAGTATATGCTGAGTTCTTGAAGTCCTCAGTAACTGTACGAAGAGTACCAAGCTGAGAAATGATATCCGTAATTTCGCGTTCAAGGTGATCTAGGATGCGGCCAAGTTCGCGTTTCTTTTTGTTATCTTTATTTTGGCCTGCCCCATGAAGATAGGGCACACAGATATTTTCAAAAAGAACGAATACCGACATGAGCTTATGCTTTATGCTGGTTAACAAATACTCAATTCGAACCGGTAGCTCGTCTTTGGTACCGTAACTGTACACTATCCGCTTCACCAGACGAGTTAATACCGTAAGCAAATTTAAGAAGTCAGGATGAACCTCGCCAGTCACCCTAGATACATATCCCGTTAAATTTTTTTCACCCATCAAAACCATGATATTTTTCATACAGGCCGCCGGGCTCTCATCGAGTTCAAGGTTCTCTTGCTCAATTTGCGACTGATTCTCGTGAATCACGGCTATCAGCCTGTCTCTGCTCATCGACCAATATTCAATGTCTATCTTTATTAAGCATTTGAATAGATATGGATATCTTTCAATCAGTAATTCCAACGACGAATCACTCACTTCGTTGTCTATCATCTAAGTGTCCATTCACCGTTTTAAACTCAAGAATTTCTTGGTTACGAAGTTAGTAGCAACAATCGTTCCAGTTAATTTCGGCAATTTTTGGGATTGTTCGGAGTTCTGGGAATTGTTCAAAACGGCCCAAGTTTTGCAATTGCTTGAGTCCAAATAGTCACAAAGGAATATTACGGTATGAAGTCAGCCCTCTTAAAGCCAACCAACGATTCATTTTTTTTGAAAGTCGGATTTCGGCCCTTTTTCCTCGGAGCTTCTTTCTATGCCATCGTTTCGATGGGGCTCTGGTTCTTCCATTATTTTGGTATTCTTGAACACTTACCATCAGGAATTCCTGCAGTGCTTTGGCACGGTCACGAAATGGTTTACGGTTTCGCCATGGCTGTTATTGCCGGATTTTTACTAACGGCGGTTACCAAGTGGACCCAAATACAAGTGGCGACCTCTCGCTCAATTCTATTTCTTTTCGTTACTTGGGCATTCGCAAGGCTACTGCTTCTCGCACCGAATGGTAACCTTACCTGGCTCGCAGGACTGAGTGATATTACTTTCAATTTATCACTCTTGATAGTCGTAGGTCGTCCTATTAGATTACGCCGGCAATGGCGCCAGATTCCGGTTCTGGTTTGCCTTGCTTTGATCCTTATCTCAAATATTGCCTTTTTTGTTTCCCTGACGACCATTCAGTATTTCATGGCTCGGGAAATGAACATTTTGGCCACCTTTATCATCATTGGGTTGTCAGGAGTGATTGCCGAGCGGGTTATTCCATTCTTTCTTTCTGTTCGTATCCAAAACTATGAACCGATCAGGAACCCGGCCTGGATGGGGCACCTTGGGCTGCTACTTATCCTTTCATTTGCTCTTGCTCAGCTCAGTCAAGGGTCAAAGTTTCTCTTAGCTCTAATAGGCCTCGCGTTGGCGATAATTTTCGCTATTAATTTATGGTCTTGGTATCACCCTAAAATTTGGTCGCACCCGATGACCTGGGTTATCTATGTTGGCTACGGGGCCTTGCCCATGGGGTTTCTTCTCTACGGCTTCCAAGCATTCCTGCAAATACCGTTACAGGCAGGGCTTCATGGATTATCCATCGGAGGTATTGGAATCTTATGTATTGGGATGATGGTAAGAGTAGCGCTAGGTCACTCTAATCTTAACGTTTACAACCCGCCGCGAGGAACTGCGCTGGCCTTTAGCACACTTCTAATCAGCGCATGTTCTCGAGTCCTTGGACCCATCTTGTTACCTGATTATTACAGCTATTGGATTGGTCTTTCGCAAGCGTTGTGGGTTGGAGTTTTTACATGGTATTTTGTATCTTTCTCACAGATTCTCAGTGTAAACCCAGCGCTTGAGCGACCAACGAAGCTTAAGACCTCGCTACCTTTAACCTAAGTGACCGGCTGAGGCGTCCGGCGAATGACTCTCTAGTCGCGTTTTAGGAATTAGCCCCGATGTCACAAAATCCCTAAAGGTATTTAAACCCCCGGTTAAAACCACCGTATTGAAACCCAGCTGGGCCAAAATACAATGGGCCGCGTAGGCTCGCTTTCCTTGTGAACACACAAGCTGAATCTTCCGGGCTGGGTTGAGGTAGATATAATTATTTCTTAGGTCGCCGAGAGCAATATTGATTGACCCAGCTATTCGCTCAGTCTCGTGCTCGCTCTTGTTCCGGACATCCAAAATGCATACATCGGATGAAAAAGAAAAGTCTAGCGGATCCACAAACAAGTTGCATTCCTGAATACGGTTTGCCGCCAGCATCCCAGCAACATTGACAGGTGCCTTCGGCGCACCAAACTGTGGAGTGTAGACGAGGTCCACTTCCTCGAGGTCAAATACAGACCCGCCTAATTTAATGGCCATTGCGATTGTATCTATTCTACGTACAACACCGTTTACACCATTTGCCTGGGCGCCCAATATTCGGCCGCGAGAATTATTTTCAAATATTACTTTCATGGTAATAGTTGAGCTACCTGGAAAATAGGTAACGTGGTTATCGGGGTGAAGATAAATAGTCCGGTAATCACTATTTTCCGCTCTATTTAACTGCCTTTCAGTTAATCCTGTTTGGGCGAGCGTGCAACCAAAAGCCTCTATTGCCGCAGTTCCCAGTACTCCACAATATTCCTTGGTTTCAGTTTTTTCGATATTCTTTGCAGCGATACGCCCTTGTAACGTTGCCGGACCTGCTAAAGGTGAGAGTATTATAGAGGAGTCGATCCGGTGATGGACCTCTATAACGTCACCAGCGGCATATATATCGGGGTCAGATGTTCTGAGATAATTGTCAACAACAATGCCCCCTCTTTCGCCCACCAATAAGCCAGCATTTTTCGCTAGCCCCACCCTTGGACGTGCTCCCACGCAACAAAGAACAATGTCTGTCTCTAAAGTGTCTTGCGCTTTGAACTCTACCTTTACCTTTCCGCTCTCAAGCTCTTCAAGGCCTGTCACCTCGGTGTCGAGACGGATATCAATTTCGGCGTTTTTCATGGACCGAATCATTGGAGCAATCATCTCAGGATCGAAGGTTGCCAAGAGCTGTGAGCTTTTCTCGACGACAGTAACTTTTACACCAATCGCGGCCAGATTTTCCGCGACTTCCAAACCGATGAATCCGGCTCCCATGACCAATGCTGATTTGATGGTTTTTCCACGTTCACGGATAATGACGGCATCTTCAATGGTTCGTATCGTAATGACAGCACTCGATTTTATGCCCTTGATTGGGGGTCGGAAAGATTCAGCGCCAGTGGCGAGAACGAGTTTGTCGTATGACTCCTCGGTTGTTTCCTCACTTTTAAGGTTCAAAACCCGTATTTTCTTTCGGTCTGTCAGGATTGATACAACCTCATGATGAAGCCTTACATCAACATTGAGGATCTGCTTAAACTTTTCCGGGTTCATAATCTCAAGACTCGACTTCTCCGGTATGACGCCGCTGACAAAGTATGGTAGTCCGCAGGAGGCAAAGGAAACCTGGGGCCCTTTTTCGAAAATTATTATCTCGGCATGTTCATCCAGGCGTCTTAGTTTTGCCGCCGCTGAGGCTCCGGCCGCTACGCCTCCTACAATAAGATAACGCATTCTTTTTTCAGGATTGTTTCTATCCATCGCTTCCTCCTTATTTCACTTTCAAGTAGTCACAAGAAGACTCTGCAAAGAACAAGCCAATCGTTCTTTGATAAAATATCGAATTTTAAATTGGGACAGCCGGATGCTTGAAAGTGATGAGGTTACAGAGTTGTAACCCAACCATTCTCTCTTGATTACGGATTTTCAGTGGGCTTAACACACGGACCGAGGATTTATCTGGTCTCAATGCGAGACTCAAAAAACACAACTATGACAACCAGATAAAATTGGTGATTACTCAATCCATAAATTCCGACCATCGTTAGAGTGACGACAGTCACGTTGATTCAATCTTCAGGAATCGTTGGGCTCATCGGTTGGTAGCCACATGGTTAATATTGCGCCAGAGCTTTCTCCAAGACCTATATCCAGCTCACCATGATTAGCTACCAGTAATGCCTGTGTAATCGGCAGTCCTAGCCCAGTGCCCTCGCCTTCAGCCTTGGTGCTGTAAAATGGAGTCAGGACTCTCTCTTGAGATTCAGGCGGAATGCCTGGTCCCTCATCGCGAACTCGTATCCCAACTTTATCGATCATCTGCACGAGAGAAACATAAATTGAACTTGAGTCCGGTGCGGCAGCTATCGCATTTAAAATAACATTAACCAAGGCCTGCATAATCTGGGTGCGGTCGGCCCAAAATTTTCCTTCGCCTGGTGCCACGGAATTTTCAAATTCAAGTTGCTTTTTAACCGCAGCCGGATTTACCAATTGTATACTCGCATTCACGAGTTCTGCGACGTCTACGAAACCTGGAGTAATCGGACGCCTTCGGGAATAGTCCAGTAGACCTCTAACCGTATGGCGTATTCTTTCCAACCCTTCGCGTATCGTTTGATAGTAGATTTCACGCGACTCCTGAGGAACAAGGCCACCGTGTAAAGCCTCAATACCCGCTATAACACCGGCGAGTGGGTTATTTACCTCGTGTGCCACGCCAGCCGCCAAAACTCCAATTGATGACAACTTATCTGCTCGCTGAACCTTAGTTCTTTCGCGAGAAAGGGAAAACTCTGCGGCGACCCAACGAAACAATAGCTTTGTCACCTCTAGATCCGTGGGCGTGAACGGTATTTCACTTGGAGGATTGTCTCCTAAAAACACTAGAAATGAGGAATCCCCATCTAGATCTAGGGTAATTCCAAGTTTGGTTCTGACCTTGAACGGTCCCTTCTCCGCCTCTAGCACATGAAGTTGCTGAGTATCATCCGTACTCTCATGAATTGCCTTTTCAGAACTTTCTAAAATCTCTCTCGAAAACTCCGAAAGGAAAGCCAAATAGTCTGAATTATTTTTCGTAATCGGACCAACCGTTTCAAGAACCTCATAATGAGTATCATCGCCGCGATAGAAGATGGCTGCATCCAATTTAAAGTGACGACAGCCGAGAGCGAGAAGAGCACAAACTTTTTCCTGCCAAGAAATACCTTGTGAGGACCCAATCGTATGCAACTCTCTCAAAATGCGGTTTAGCCTTGCGCTCTCTTCCTCTGCTTGTTTCCGTCGCGTGATATCTCGAATAATTCCGGTAAACGCCGGACTACCCTCTATGCTCATTTCACTTAATGCCAACTCGATCGGGATATTGCGACCGTCTTTATGACGCGCGATGAGTTCCCTTCCTATTCCTATGATTGAGGCTACGCCGGTCTTCAAATAATTGGTAACATAACTGTCATGCCGCGACGCATGGTCTTCTCCCATAATAGTAACGATATTTTTCCCGATTATTTCGGCGGCGCTGTAGCCCAGAATATCTTCGGCTGCTTTATTGAAAGTAAGTATTTCGCTGTGTTGGTTTATAGTAATAATACCGTCCACTGCTGTCTCTACGATGGAGCGTGTTTGCTCATGACTGTCTTGCAAGGAGTTAAGTATGCGTTGATTTAAAAATCGTCCTGCACCTCCCCAGATCAGAACCAATATCAATCCGAAGACCAGGGCGGAAATCATAAAGAAAAATAAAACTCCGTTGTCTAGATTTTGCCCAATGATGACCGTCGCGCCATCAAGGTTTCGATAACCAAAGATTTCACCCTCATATTCAACCAGCCCGGAATGATTTAACGCCGCAAGTTGTCGTATCCGACCAAAGAGTTTTTCTTGGTCTAAATTATTTTCAATCTGCAATGGACTCTGCGAGGAACTCGCCAACACCTTAGAGTCATTTTCATCTAAATTCACAACCACTGCGTTCCACGCGTTATTGTCCAGGTTACGGATCTGCTCTAGGTAAGCATCAAAGCGCTCCTCGTCACCATAAATTGCTACCCAATCCAGCGCCGCCCAGACGACTTGCTTACGGTCGTCTGCCATTAATTCTTTGCCCAAGTAGATACCTGAAAGCGTGAGAGCAACTGTTACTAACGCAGCGATAGGTATGACCAAACGTGGTAAATTTTTATTGTCGAGCCATTTTTCTTTCAATTTATTTTCCTGACAGGTCTAGACCGTTGCCGGTTTAAATATGGTCAGTACAATCCTCTTTCAAGTCCCTTGCCAATCAACAAAAGCACGGTATGCCGTATACTTAGCGAGAATTTGAAATTTACGACGGCCAGAGCGTTACCCCAGGGTAACCAGCGTGATACCATCAGGTAACGTCGGCGGTAAGAATGAGGACTGAATAAGGTCAGAGACTGCAAGAGGAACGAAAACGTCTAACCTAAACAACTAATTTTACGCTGTTTTTAACTCGTTACAGTAGTTGGCATAACCCCTGCAACGCATTTGATAGCCGCTTAACGGATGCCCTAAGAACTATAGAAAACTAACGAACGGTCCCGCAGCAATGGAAATACTTCTTGTCGACGACGAGACAACAATCCAATTAACAATTGGTGACCGGTTAAGACAGGCCGGGCACAACGTGACTGTTACCGGTGACGGGTTAACAGCCAGTAAACTGATTCGTGAACAAGCCTTTGATGTGGTGCTCACAGACATCCGGCTTCCCAAAATTGACGGCAGAACATTACTCACCAAGGTCTTGGAAGCACAACCGGAGACCGATGTTATACTCATGACCGCCTACGCAAACGTGGGGGATGCTGTAGAGGCTCTTAAGGAAGGTGCACGGGACTACCTAAGTAAACCCTTTGACGTAAGCGAGCTTATTGTTCGACTTCAATATATCGAAGAAAAACGTCGACTGCGCGAAGAATTACGTGAAGCTCGAGTCTATCTAAAGAATGGTACCGATACCTCGTCAATTATTGGCGAGTCTCCAAGTATGCGAGCCGTAAAACATCGCATAGAAACCATTGCGCGTAGCGACGCTCCAGTCCTAATTACCGGCGAAAGTGGAACCGGTAAGGAAATGATTGCAAGAAGTCTTCACAAAAAATCAGAGCGAAGTGATGGCCCTTTTATTGCCGTAAACTGTGCCGGTCTTCCAGATACGCTGCTCGAATCCGAACTCTTCGGCCATGAAAAAGGTGCATTCACCGGAGCCGATAAACGGCGAAAAGGAAGATTCGAAGCTGCACACAACGGGACTATCTTTCTTGATGAGATTGGAGAACTTCCGTCAGGATCTCAGACCAAACTTTTACGTGTGCTTCAGGAAAAAACCATTGAGCGTGTAGGTTCACACGAACCCGTACCCGTAAATGCTTGGATTCTTTCTGCTACGAATAAGGACCTTCCAAGTTTGATAGAGCAAGGCACCTTTCGCGAAGACCTATATTACCGGCTCATGGTACTCGACATTCTTGCGCCACCACTTCGGGAGAGACGTTCCGATCTGGCACTATTGGTCGAATATTTTATTCGTAAACACCAACCCAGCAACCAAGAGCGGCCAGAGATCAGTCCCGAAGCCTGGGCTGCACTCTCATCATACCACTTCCCCGGAAATGTCAGGGAGTTGGAACACGCCATTCGTCACGCCATTGTTTTGAGTAATTCAAAGCCCATTGGGCTTGAACATTTGCCAAGGCAGATCTCTAACGTAGGATCAGCAAGCCAAATGGACTCAGACCAATGTGTGAAACTTAGTGATGCGATTCGATCCTTCGAGTACGAATACATCCAACGAGCTCTCCGGATGACCAACGGCAAAAAAGCTCAAGCAGCCGAACTCTTGGGAATATCACGCAAGAACTTATGGGAAAAACTCAAGAGTCACGAAACAAGCTCGGCTGAATATTCAACCACTTGAACCTCCGACAACGCGCCCACAAGCGTATTCGCGTGAACCTCGGCATAACAAGTATTCTTAATTCCTCAATATGGTGTAAGAACAACGCATGACCTCGAAGTGTCTTAGCGAGGCCGCTTGGCTCTTGGAGAATCCGTCAGGCTTCCAATTTCACTAAGCTAAAATTACCAAGCTTCAAAACATATCGAAAGCAAAGTATCTGGGTTACCCGAATGCGACAACATCCGCCCGGCTACGCTACCAACCGGTAACCCCCAAGCCGCATACTCTCGCACGACCGTTATATTTGGGCGCAATCTAATTCATAAAGTGAAAATGTTTGGCATGAGTCCTGCTTAGTTCTTAAGGCACACCGGAAGGACGACAAATGCTAAGCAAAGATGCCCCAATAGATAATTTTATGAGCCAAACACTCATTACCATTTCTCCAGACCTATCAATCGACGATGCAAAAGAGCGGATGGCCGAGAATGGGATACGCCATATTCCTGTTTTAGAAAATAACCGACTGATTGGTATCCTAAGCGCCCGCGATCTGCTCGTTTTTGATTCAATCCCCACCAATCAAAATACAGTATGGCCAGTATCCGCAGCCATGACCACACGTCCCATCACATGCCCAAGTGATACGCCACTGGCTGAAGCCTTAGAACTCATGTCCAATGAAAGTATCGGCGCAGTACCAGTTATGGATGGTGACGAGATAAAAGGAATCTTTACGTCGGTCGATGCCATCAACATTCTTCAAAAGACATTGATCTAAGTTCATAAAACGCGTCGGAAAAATTAAGCGGATTCGGCAAAGAACAATGACATTACCCTTATGATATTCGCAGAATAGAACAAATGATCCGAACACCCTGAAACACTGCAAGTACCTTCGGCACACACTATCAACTCAAATTTGTCCGGAACCCAATCCATATCGACGCTAAAAGAATAGCTAGCTATGTCGATTGCATATGGCCCTACATGGAACACCAATGACGACGAAAAACGCTCAACGACCATATTCAAAAACAAAAAATCACCGACAACAAACCCGCCTATACGCACTCCTTTTACTTCTACCACTCGCAACCTACAGCTGCGGCGAACAAGAATCTTCGGGTATTTGCAGTGCTTCATCAGTTACGTTGAACCAGTTTAGCTTCGACGAAATTTATACAACAGACGACGGAACGACCACCATTAGAATAGCGTCAGCTATCCCCAACCCAGTGAACCGAGGTGACAATACCTGGCAACTCGAATTACTTTCACCAGACGGCAGTTCCATAACTGACGCTGAAATTCTTTTAGAGCCCACCATGCCGGGCCATGGCCATGGAACCTTTCCCGCGACCTTCACCGGTATATACAACGCGGATAAAGGATACTACGATTTGGGCCCTTTCGAGCTTATGATGCCAGGCCACTGGCTCTTTTCATTTTTCGTTACACTTGCCGATGGTACGACAGACCGCACTACAATTTCATTCTGCTTAGAAAGTTAAGCAATGCCCTACCCTCTATCAATCCAAACGTTACTTCTTCTTTCCTCTCTAACGTTGGCCGCCTGCCAAAACAAAGTCTACACCCTCACCGGCGCAAGCATTCAGGACCCAGAATCTTGTGCGGAATGTCACCCGCTACACTACAATCAGTGGTCTTCGAGTATGCACGCCTACGCCGGGGAAGACCCCGTCTTTTTGGCGATGAACCGTCGCGGTCAACGGGAAACGAACGGCGAACTCGGAGCGTTCTGCGTGAGCTGCCATGCGCCAGTAGCTCTACGCCTCGGCTTAACCCAAAACGGGCTAAATCTCCCCGAGCTCCCCGCTTACACAAAAGGTGTCACCTGCTACTACTGTCACTCAGTTGTGGAGGTAAATGGTACTCACAACAACCCACTCGTTTTAGCGCAGGATGAAGTTCTACGAGGAGGAATCTTGAATCCGGTAGAGACCGATGCGCATGCGTCGGGATATTCTACTCTCTTAGACGGTGATGATATTAAATCAGCGTCAATGTGTGGAAGCTGTCACGACATCGTAACCCCTCAAGGGTTTCACATAGAACGAACATATGCTGAGTGGAAAAGTACTCTTTATTCGGACCCAGACACACAGCCGGCTCTTTCATGTCCTGCATGCCACCAATCCGGAACCAACGGTGTGATAGCAACTGGAGGGAACTACCCTGAACGGCGCATACACGATCACTACTTCCCTGGAGTGGATTTAGCCTTGACGCCATTCCCGCACGCCGAGCAACAACGAGAGCAAGTCGAACGCGCCCTAAATGCCTCACTGCGAACCGAGCTTTGCGTATATCCGGACGATGAAAGGAGCTACGCGGTAGTTACACTCGAAAACATCGGATCAGGGCATTCATGGCCAAGCGGTGCTTCGGCCGACCGGCGCGCTTGGGTTGAGCTTGAAGCATCTATTGACGGGGAAGTATTCTATACAAGCGGCAAAGTAGACCATAAAACACCAATCACCTCAGCATCCGACACGTGGATAATTCGTGACAAGCTATACAACAGTGAAGGACACGAGGTACACATGTTTTGGGAAGCCATGGACTACACCTCCAACGCATTGCCCGGACCCACCGCACTCTCTCCTCTAAACCCCGACTACGTCGATACCCATGTCATGCGCACCTATGAAGTGCCGGGAACACTGGACAAGGTTAGATTACAGGTTCACATAAGGCCCATTGGTTTGGATATCTTGGATGACCTCATAGAGAGTGGCGACCTCGACCCTGAGTTTAGAGATCGCATGCAAACGATTACCATAGAGTCCGCATCCCTTGAATGGTCAGTTCACAACGGTGTCGCTTGCATCCCGTAGAATGCCCATTGGTCAACCTGACGAACCATCCCACGTAGCCCAAAGCTTCCATCGACGCCGATAAGCGAAGGTATCTGAAAGAACCTTGGACATCTTCAGAATCTTAAGTGATTTCACGTGTTCATCAGGAGAATGTTCATCATTCCATTTTCGAGCCACATTCGCAGCGATAGCCTGACGAATCTCCTTAAACTTTTTATGCTTGTTTGCCTTTGCAAACGCTAACCGCCAACGAAAGCTACTTACAAAGAGTGACGGGCGTTTACGGATCCTCGGATAACTTAAGGATTCGCCACCCTGGATGATATCAACCAATTTACCATTGTTTAGTTCCGCCTTACCCACATACCACATCAGATTGGTATCGGGGTTCGAGAATAAACCCCAGTTTTGATAAAGATTGGGAGTACGCACAGAATTCCAAACAGCTTTGGGCCAGTCTACTCTCTTGAAGGCATGCATTCCCTCAAGTCCTGAAATGGCTATAACCAAGACCAACCAAACCATTACAGCCGCTTGAACCCGTCCCATAGCACCCAGAGGCCGCGGTTCTGACTCCAGCGAAGCGTCAACTGCCTTGGTTTCATTCGTGACCCAAAGAGAAAATCTATTCCCTAACGAAAAGCCCGGCCTAAGCAACCACCGTTGTGCCCTCTCTGTAATTGGACTTATTGAATCCCAAAAAACAGGAGGCAAGAGGCAAATCAATCCGGGGCTAGCATAAAACATAAAGTAACCAACATCTAACATCAGAAAGATACCAAAGTTGAGTCCAAGAACTCCCAGGATTGCAACTGCACGAATCCGCCCTCCCCAAGAGGGCACCCAAAATAACATGGGCAAGATAATCTCCGCCCACGGCGTCGCCAGAGAAAGTACTTTAAGAATCGAATCAAATTGGGAAAACCAAACACCAAACGGCTTCACCAGAAGATTATAATTTAGGGCATTATGAAGCGCATCACCCGTCATCCAATAGGTCTGCCAAACCTTCGCCTCGCCCGCCCCTATATAGAGAATTGTCATTTGCGTAAGAATCAGCAAGCCTCCCAAGTAGCTTAGAGGACCACCGGCCGCCTTCTTACGCTGCGCAAATGTCAAAGGAAGAAGCCCAGCAATAAGGAGCAAACCGGGGGAAAGTTTATCCCCACCATAAGTCAGCAGCGGATTACTCAGATTCATGCTCAGAAGAAATATCCAAGAAATTAATAGGGTCGTCCTAAGCCGATAACCAATTACAACACAAACCGCCAACACGACCTGAGCGCCAACAACCGTCCATATAACCCAATCAACGTCGTTAAAATGGAAGCTCCAATAATAAGGCTTGTACCCGTAGATTTTCTCCCAGATAGCCTTCGGGAAAACCCCAGACTCCGTAAAGAAGTATTTCGTATTAACAAAGCGGTGAATAAGATCCACCAAAAGTGCTACCGAAAAAAGTGTTCGAAATGCGAGCATCGACCGTGGATCCAGCTTAAAAAGAGAATCACGTAGCTCTTTAGAAAAATGAAGATTCATTTTAAGAATTGTCCAATTCAGATTATTAAACAAAATTTTTAAGTAAATTCGAAAAAGGAAGCAAAGCCCGTCTTTAAGCCACCGACCGATCGACCAACAGACTCATCACTAAACAGTTTCCTCTAACCAGGCTTTTATCCCTGTTCAGCCAGATGCAGGGACGACACCACCTGTTGCTAGCAAAATCAATTGCACTTGCCACATATTGAATGCCGCCCCCATTACCTGAACAAGAAGCAATTTAAGTGCCAATCAACACCAACCCTGCCCCCAACACAGAACGCCAGACTCGAATGGACAAATCCCTCACTTAATCCCGACAATTTTACGCATCAAGAACGGAACACTGTTTCTAATACCAAAAACGAAAAATATTCCGATTTTGAACCATCAATCAGCAACGGTAACGAACCTAAATAAATTGAAATCCTAAATTACAGAAAAAATAGCGCTACCATTGGGTAGCGGCAACAACCCGCAAACTTCCCCTTTCGTAACAACCAAAAAATCACTCAAAAGACACTCGTAACCATTGGGTAACGGCCCAATTGTAACAAAATAAGAATCTATATATTTCTTAGAAAACCATTTAATCTAAGCCCATCCGAACCGACAATTAACGAAAGCATGAAAATGGGATTCGATAAAAGGAAAGTCAACGCAAGAGCCGCCAAAGCCAATCGCGTCATTGAAGAGGCCTCTAATCGATTCGTTCGCTCGTATCATAACGCAATCGAAAACATTGGACTAGAAGGTCGTAAGGCAAAATATGACGATATCAACTATGAGTTTATAGGCGGAGCGCAAGACCGCATGCGGAAACGGCACTATGACAAAAGTTTGAGATTGCTCTGGAAGGCTGAGAACATCACGCCGTTTCTGGACTTTAAAGACTGCACACCGCAAGAACGTTTACTACAACAGCATGCCGTCTCGGCAATGAACGACTCAGAGAAGACTCAAATTGAGCGCATCTCCTTGACGGAATATAAAAAATTTCTTGATAGCCAGTACACCCCAAAAGAAAAACAGGCTATCGTGTCCATTCTTTCGGCAATCGGTCATGGCGAAGCATATGCCTGGCTGGTTTCGGCAGAACTTCTAAGCCATGTAAAGAGCACCGGGGCGCGAGCAGCTCTCACAATGCAAGTTCTAGAGGAGGCAAAACACTTTGTCGTACTTCGTGAACTCCTCCGTGCATTTGATACGCCCATTCCTCGTTTATCAATCTGGGAATACATTCTGCTGGAGAAAGTCTATAAAGCAGAAGGTTTAGAAAAATTCTTTGGAATGAATGTTTTAATCGAGGGCATTGCATTGAGCGTCTTTGGTGTCATGGCCTCATTTCCAGGCCTGGAAATTTTAAGAAACTTTCACCTAGACGAATCACGCCATACAGCATTACCTGGAAATTACCTAAGGGAGTTTCCGCTAACCTATTGGCAAAAACACAGCCCGATTCGAAAGCTTAAAAGGTTATCGATGGTTCTTCCGTCGATTGCGCTTATCCCATACCTAGAAGAGGATTTCGCGGAACTCGGAATCGATGCCTTCGACTTTGGAGGTTCGGTTGTAAGGAAAGTAACAACACTTGCAGAACGAAATGGGTTTTATTTACCGATATCAAATGAGCAGCTTATGCTTAGCTTAGACCGTCTTTTTAACGGGTATTGCTCTATGACAAGGTCCGACCATCAAGAGTGTTCGTTCACACAATCCGAAACAACTCGAGACCCTGAGGCACTCAAAGTCGAGGACCAAGTATTCGGTAACGTTTCCTTGGTTTAATGAAGCTAACCCAATTTCACTTGGTCATTTGAGGATTCTCCCTCATTCAACCTTAAGGAGACCAAAATGATTGAATCCAATAATACGCCCTATGATTTACTGGGCGGTGCCGAGGGTTTAAGAACATTGGTGAATCAGTTTTACGTAAACATGGCTGAATGTGAAGAAGCCGAATCAATTAGACAGATGCATCAAGCTGACACAACGGTGGTGGCCGAGAAATTATACGAGTATCTCTCAGGATGGCTCGGCGGCCCTTCTCTCTACAAGTACAAATACAAAACTGTGTGCATTACCAGGCCCCATGCTCAATATGTAATTGGGGTAAAGCAACGGGAGGAGTGGCTCTATTGCTTTTACAAAGCGATGGATGATGTAGGGGTCCCGGCGCAAGTACGAGAAATTCTTAAACAGCCGCTTTATCGTATCGCAGACTTTTTACGTAACAGCTGATAAAGATTTTCGAACGAGTAGCCGATGGGTAACAATACCGATAATTGAATTCTAATTCTGTTACCTCAAAATCTTCTCAAACTGAGCCGGCGTACAAAACAATCGCTCTGGCTCTGCTCCTTTCTGATTCACCGGTTCTAGTTGACCGATACCACAGAGTTTTTTGGCACATCGAAATAGCGCCATACTTCCAACAAATACACAGCACGATGGCACGGCACTTGCTGCTCTTATGATGGGCGTTGCACACACACAAAGGCGAAAATTATGTTGGGGAACACAGCTATTGCCAGATTAGGACGACGTACAAAGCATTCAATTAAAATGCTCGGTTATACAATCATACTTTTAGGGATGGAATCCCTGATGCATCGATTGGGCGCTAACGATAAAAGCCTTATCAAACGAAGACTCATCGATCACTAAACCAGTTTGGCGCTTATGCTTTATGGACATTTTCGTACAAACTCTTGGACATATAATCCATAATCAGATGCGCCAAAGGTAAATATGCCCGTAACGACAAGCTCATATAAAGCACCCTGGTGGCTTAGCAACCGACATGCTCAAACTGTCCTTGGTTTGATGGTTAGGCTACCCGTACGTATTGAATTCACTTATGAATATTTAGAATTGCCTGATGGAGACACCCTTGAACTGGCATGGGCCGGGACAAAAGGTCCCATCACTCTTTTCTTATCGGGTGTCGAAGGAAACTGCCTTACATCAACCTATGCCAGAGGAATTTTGAACAATGTGGCAAACGGAGGACACCGGGTGGTATTCGCTCATCATAGAGGTTGCGGTACCCGCCCCAACCGTCTCCATCGTAGCTACCTTGCGGGAGACACCGATGATATTCGATTCGTTGTAAACGAGATACATCGCCGAGAACCCGGGACCTCACTTCATGCTATTGGGATTTCAATCGGCGCAAACAAACTCCTCAAATATTTGGGCGAGGAAGGTTCTAATACACCTTTAAAACAGGCGTTTGCAGCCTCGGTCCCATTTGAGATAGGTACCACCATCGAGGTACTCAATGAATCCCTTGGAGGGTTTTACCAAGGAGCGATTCTTCGTTGGATTCGGTCTAGGCTTTACAAGAAGATGGACCAATTGGACTACAAGACCTTATTTTCCTTGACCAAAGACCAGATAAAGCGAATCAAAACTCTTCGCGAATTCGATAAACTTGTTACCTTACCGATAAGCGGATTATTCGATGTTAATCGTTATTATAGGGATTCCAGCTGTCGCCCTCATCTTAAGAATATAGAAATCCCAACGCTTATCGTACACTCGCTTGACGATACCTTCATGGCTCCACAGTCCATTCCCAATCACTACGAGCTATCTGACACGACGACTCTCGAGCTAAGTGAATCGGGCGGTCACGTTGGCTTTGTTCACGGAGTTCCCTGGTCCCCGAGATACTGGCTTGAGGAGCGAATCGCAGGCTTCCTTAAACTAAAAGGCGCGGAATCAACTGCGCCCAAAAGAGTTCTAAACCTCTACCTGTGGTCGTAAAACCTTTTTCTATTGAGTCCGAATAGGTCCGTATTCTCATGATCAAGAATAGCGTATCTTGTTTTAGCAATTCTATGCCCACTTGGCTTGGTAGTCGTGTTAACGATAAATTTCTCTATATTCCTATCGTGATTCGCCTGCGTGTTCCTCCGCTTCATTGCGGTTGCTTTGTACCCGCGCGCACCTCCCTCTTTCTTTGCTTCGACATGTCAGAACACGCGGCTCCTCCTCGAAAGCCAGTCATAAACATAAACTGATGCCTGAGGAGGCTCTAATGATTAAAACTGCCCTAAAGTCCTTACTTATTTTCTCAACTCTGATAACTGGTCTCGTTGCCTGTGGACCCGTCAGTTCACCCGACGAAGTCAGCGTAAGCTTTAATGTACCTGACTCAATGCAACGTGATGACGGTTTAACCGAATGTGGTCGAACGTGGATTCCAGAAGGAACGACCACACAAATGATGCCAAATGGCAGTATGAACTTTAATGTCCCAACTGGTTTCTCCGTTATCAACCACCACGGATTCAATGCCGGGAAGCTCAGCAATAACGGCACCGTGACCTGTACCTGCACGAAAGGCAGTGGCGATTGCAGCCCAGCTTCTGATGGAAGCAGTGTCGGTTGCCTCATCGGACCTAATTGTGAGACTTGCAGCCGCAAGGCTTCTCTAAGCGTTATACAACGGTCCGTTGGAATTCGTTTTGCTACTCAACTCGAAGTTGAGACACTGCCGCTCGGTAATAGCTTAATGATGGACGTACCAGAGCTTGCCGAAGAGTTCCGAACTTTCAGCAAAGCCCATACTCTTGAAGCTGGTGATTTTCAGGCACCAACCCTTATCACCGATCACTCTTTCATTGCAGAAGACGACCATGTCTTAGTGCCTGTGAATGCTTTTGGACGTATCCTTTACACCAAAATGAAGCGAAGCAGTGCTAAACTATTCGGACAGATGGGTATGGTCTTTGCTGCGAAGGGTACCTGTAGCTGTACTTCAGGCTCAAGCGGTTGCACATACTGGTCAAGATTTGGCTATTCTGGTTGTGAGGCTGGTTCGTGCACAAGCTGCTCACTCACAACTTCCTCAGTTCGAATGAACCAAATGGAACTCTTTGAGCGCTGATCTAAGATTAGCTCTTGGGTGCATCAATCGGTGCACCCACTTTAAAGAAAATGAATGATGGTGCTGGGACTATGAGATGGGCTTACCGCGCATTGATTAGCCCAGCACTTTTATTTTAACTTGATGTTCAAGGTTTAAACGGTTTCTGCACTGCCTAAGACGCCGGGGTTTGCAAAAATCGTGTAAGTCTCGACTTATTCGTTGGCAACGGAGAACGAGATGTTTCTAGCCTTGCTACCTCACTCATGAGTTCGGCGCGCTGATTACTTTTTGGCAACTCGCGAATCTTACCAAAGAGTTCGTCCACAATGGGTCGCAGCTCAGTATCTTTACCCGCTCGAAGTTTGCCACGCATAAGCGAGATATACCCTTTAAGCACTGGCACATCGGCTTTGCCTTTAGAACCAAGCTCAATCATGTTGCGCGCAAAATCTTCAGCTTTATCTTCTGCGTCGCGCAGTTCCAGCAGGATACAAGAAGTGTTGAGACTTTGAAGCGTATGGACCACATTATCGCCTCGCACTCTTCTTAAAAACGACTCCGTTCCAAACGCAACCACTTGCTCCACCGGGCGACCAGCACGGACACAAAGCTCGGAGCACATCGACGCACGAAATGCCGCGTTGTTGGGCGTCATCTCGTAGCGCATTGGCAATTTCTCATCCGCCGGGTTCAGTGCATCCTCGTAGCGCTCTAACTTGTAGAGG
>JABJBS010000268.1 GCA_018668695.1 Deltaproteobacteria bacterium | reverse complement strand
CGGGGTAATCCGGTCGTGAATAGAAGCCACCGAAGTTATCGACATGTGCTGTAAGGCAGTTTGCATCACACTGCGGGAGCTCAGCTGGTAGGTTCTCACTGGCGTTTAGCACGTCAGGGCTAATTTCTTCACGGGCCGAGTTCAACGAACCATCTTCGTAGTAGTTGAGTTCCAACAGGTGCAGAACGTTTCCGGCGAGTTCAGGTGCGCCCGTTGGAACAGCGTCACCGCTGATGGTTTCACGCCAAATGTAGCTCATGGAGTAGAGGCGGAAGCAGGTGCTCTGGCCACCCTCTGGAGGACGTCCCCAGGTGCAGTTATTGGCGTTGCAGCTGGCTGGCTCGGTGAATTCGTTGCAGGTCTGCGGTGGAACAATGAACTTGAAACGGAAGCGGGTTCGATCCGCGGTTATTTCTGAGCCATAGGTGTCTTGGAAATACTTCATCATGTCGCCGGTGAAGCTAGAAGCACCGACCAAGTCTCCGCCGGTGTTAATCCAGCCAGCCCATTCTCGGCTAGCTTGCTGGCGAACTTCAAAGAAGGGCAGGTTAGCCAGTGTGGTTGCTGGAGGACGCGGCGCATGGTGGGTCTGGAATGCAGTGGCTTGCGGGCTGTCGAAGCCGTGGTCAGTGCTCGATACTGTGAGATTCTGCAACCATAGGTTTTGCGTTAAGTCGTCAACCGCAGGTCCGGTATTGGCTACGCCGCTCTGGTCACTGAAGTCGAGAGATGTTGAGCCGGGGCTGGAGCCGCGAACTTGAACATTGGCCATAACAATCGTTTCAGCTTCGTTCTGGTAGGTCTCAGTGGCGGTGTCTTGGACTTCGGTGATTTTGATACACACGTGGCCAACCGACTGCGCCTCGCCTTGTGTAGCGCCGCTGCTGTCGCTTTCAGCGGTTCGCTTGTACGAGCGGTTGATGCTGTACCAGTATTCCGTGCCAGGAATGAGCGGTGAGGCAGGGCCTAAGTCGTTATCTTCAGGATCTCTATCAGGAGCCTGGAATGTGCCGCCGAGTTCATCGGATCCACAACCGGTGGTTGCGATTGCTGGGCAAATCATCAGCAGAGCCAATGCAGTCGAAAGTCGAGTCATTACAGGGGTGATCGAGACCATAGTCACTTCCTTTTTGTGAACAATTGAACGTGCGCTCAGATACCATACGCATCAGTGAAGCACCAGGGCGGTTTCATACCCTAATCTTAGACGCGCGTGACCGTCAGATCTTTAAGAATTATTCGTGATGTGGGAGAATTACGTGCTTTTTGAGCCGGCAACTTAGAACAAGTCGTCGTCGTCGTCGTCGAAGTCGTTTGAATCATCTGAGTCATCGAGGCCATCTACGGTATTGAGGTCATCGTCATCGCTGTTTTCGGATTCAGCTTCGTCGTCCTCACCGCCAAATGAGTCGAAGTCCAGATCACCGGTAAGTTCTTCGTCTTCGTATTCTTCCTCTTCTTCGTCTTCTTCGTAGCTATCAAATTCCCCTTCAAATTCACCACGGGGAGATGCACTCATGAAAATAACTGGTTTCTCGTCGCCTACTATAATCGTGTTTATGCTCATGGTCTTTGCTTTCCTGTAAGCCTTGTTCCTGCGAACTGCCGCCTTTGCTAAATGCGTTAAACGGGTCAATCTTTCAAGAAGTTTTCCCGAGTTGGCCTAACCCGAATAGTCGGGTTGAATTCAAATTACGAATTCCTGTTAAGGACACTGAACTCATTGTTCAGTCAATTGTTAAGTGCACGTTGAATGGCCTGAAAATACGATTTTTTGCTGGGAACGTTCTTTTTGGCCCCTCTGAAAGATCATATCAATTGTTGAACGATAATGACGCGATGGGCCAACATTCCAAGATGTTCATAAGTCTCGCTCGATGGTGACTTATGTTTACTCATAATATTATATGTTTTTCGGTTGCTTTTCGGGGGCACCTCACTTAGGAGCAGACCACCCAGAGCGTGTAGGATGATGTGGGTACACGCCTTACCCCCGTTCCATTATTGGACTGCGAAAAGGAATTTTCACATGCAAAAACGAGCTATCGTGCCCGCCCTGGCATTCATGGTTCTAGCAGCAGCCTGCTCCGAGCAGGAAGTTCTAACAGACCCAGGCGCCGCAACCGGTGCAAATGTCCCATCCAGAGAAGTGCAGTTACTTATCGAGACACCCGCCGATATGTCGTTGCTTTTTGAAGAAAGAGCCAATGTTATCGCGCGAGTAGTATTCGCAGACAACGGAAACCCTGTTGGTCAACGCCCTGTAAGCTTCGCGCTTGATGGTGATGCTTCAGGTAGCTCGCTTGCTATCCAGACCGCCGTAACTGGCGCGGATGGCCGCGTTTCCAATGTGTTTACGGCTGGTGCGTTACGTGCCGACTTACAAATCGTTGTTTCGACCACTCAGCGTGACGGCAGTACGTTGACTGAGTACGCAGATGTTATCGTTGATGGTGTATACCGCGGCGGATTGCGTGTCGGATTCGATTACAGTGACGTCGTTCCACTTCCCGAGCTGCAGGCAAGCTTGCACGAGGGTGTCATTGATTGTGAGAACGTGAACTTTGGTTCATTGCCGCCGATTCAGGCTGAGGCGCTCACCGGTGACGTAAACTCTACTGTGCTCTTCGAAGCACTCGAGGAAAACAAGATTTTCAGCGTGACTGTTGAAGCAAAGGGCCCTGCAGGAAACACTGTTGCTTACGGATGTGCTGTAGCTGACCCGATTGCGGGACGTTCGGTTATCACGATGACCGTGCCTCTTAAGCTTGAGATGGTTGATCTTGAAGGCTCATACGATTTCTCGACAACGATGCACTTAAACGAAACGCTTCCGGGCGCGGCCGGCACGGTTGTCAGTGAAGTTGGTAACTTCTTTCATGACCCAGCTGAATTAATGCTTCGGTACTTGGGTTTAGCCCTTGAGCAATACGTCGGACTGGATCCAACTTACTGGGATCTAGGTTTGGTGTTGGCTGCATCAGCTGCTGGTTACAATGCGGGAGACTTCGACTCAAACGAGCACATGGTTGCACAGTTTATATACGACAACCTCCTAAACCGACTTCCAACTTGGGTGGATGACGGAATGAGCATTGGCGGCGATGTGACTGACCTTGTGAACAACCTCCGGGTTGGCGGTCAGATGGATATCCTCAACGCAAACGCTGAGGGTGAGCTAAACGGCCAGTGGGGCTGGGACGACTTTCTCTTTACTTGGCGATACGGACAAGAATGCGATTTCACAAACACTTGCTGCGGTCGTACAACTTACAGTGGTGCCGAAGTTGGGCTTGAGCCTGTAGCAGCTGATTTTACGGGATTGGCGACGCCTCGCGCGACTCAATCAGGCGATAGCGATATCTCTTTCGACCTAGAAATCGACGAGCATCGCCTAGGTCTGCAGTACGGTACGATTATTCTTTTTACGCTTAATGAATTTGTTCTGCCTGAACTGACAGGTCAGGACAATCTCGCATGCGCCACGGAAAGCCTGTTTGGCTGCGAAGATGGCGGCGAGTTTGTTTGCGGCGGCACGAACATCGGAACATGCGGTTGTGACCGCGTAGGTGCTTGGCTCTCAGGTGCCTTGAGTAGTTTCGTCGACCTCGACCCAGCGATGGGTACCTTGGCTTGCGATATGGCTGTGCAAGGTGCGGCTGGCTTCATTGAAGGACAGATGCAAGAACTCGCATGGTACGGCACGTCTGACGGTTACCTAAATATGAGTGTTGAGGGAACCATTACTGACAGTGATCTGGATCTTCAGGCGGACTCCTTGGTTGGAACCTCTACAGGTACTCTAAACCTCGGAAGCGTTCAGACGGCTTACACCTCAGATGTGTATGGCGACATGGTTCGGGTTGAATGCTTGAGTGACGCAGATTGCGGCGACAAGCAGGCATGCCAGGTGCGGCGTCAGATTCTTGATGACTGTACTGGTCGTCAGGTGTGTGCGCAGCAAGTTGGTGAATCACTGGCAGGTGAAAGCTGTAACCGAGACGGCCAGTGTGCATCAGGCGCTTGCATGGATTCAGGTGTGTGCTTCGCAGCATGTGCCACGGATGATGACTGCAGCGGCGGTCAGACATGCATCGCTGACTTTACAGTTATCCAAATTGACGATACTGCCACGCTGCCCGTAAATGCATGCGGTGTAGTGGAGTAAGTATGTCAGCGAATCCGGATTCTAAATCTGAATCTACTAAGCGGGCGCCCAATGAGGCGCCCGCCTTTTTTGTACACCCCAAGGGTTTAGTCGATTCCGACGATGTTGGTGAGGGCACCCGCGTTTGGGCATTTGCCCATGTGCTAAAGGGAGCCAAGGTCGGCGCGCATTGCAATGTCGGCGAGTGCTCGTTTGTTGAGAATGGTGCGGTGCTCGGTGATCACGTCACCATCAAGAACGGTGTTCAGGTTTGGTGGGGTGTCACATGCGAAGACAACGTCTTTGTTGGGCCCAACGCCACTTTTACGAATGACCATACGCCGCGTTCCGGCGGACAAAAGCCTGAAGGCGAGCCTAACTGGGAGCGTACACACGTTGGCTTGGGTGCAAGTATCGGAGCAAACGCTACCATCATTGCCCCCGTTAAATTGGGCGCCTATTGCTTAGTTGGAGCGGGGAGCGTTGTGACTCGTGACGTCCCAGCCCATGCTCTCGTCATGGGAAATCCTGCGCAAGCTGCGGGATGGGTCTGTTGTTGCGGTACCCGCCTTAGTTCCGACCTCCGCTGCAAGGACTGCGGAAAGTCCTTCGAGCGTTTACCCACTTCAGAGCAAGGTCTCGCGGAGCAGCCAGCTTAGTCCCTCTCATAGTCTGAATATACGGTCGGCGAAGCGCCAAGCAGCGTCTACGAACCTTGGCTCGATAGAAATTGTCCAAACTGTTTAGGCAATCCTTTTGGCCAGCTGCGTCATCATAAACACGTCTCCAGGAGTTCGACTTCCAGTCGGGCCTATACTACAAGATTACAGTTTTAGGCTGGCACTGCCGATGTGGTAGTGGACTCTATGCATAATGTAATGCCGGCAATGCATGCCGGGTGGCGGGGATGATGTCAGAAGATAAAAAACCAGAAGAAGATTTTCTTAGTAATATCGGGAGCATCGAGCATGCGCTGACGCGTGCAGACACCGACGATAGCTTGATTGTTATCCCCGACGAACTGCCTGTTCTCACGCTTAGAAATACTGTTCTGTTTCCCGGTTCCATTGTGCCTTTGGGCATTGGTCGACCGAAAACGGTTCGTTTGGTTGAGGAAGGGATCAAAGAGAACGGGCTTGTAGCCATCGTTGCTCAACGAGATCCTGATGTTGACGATCCTGGACCGGGCGACCTCTACACAATTGCCTGCGCGGCGCGTCTCGTTAAGCTGGTTAAAGCATCCAAGGACAACTTCTCTGTTGTTGTTCAAGGTCTGTCTCGCGTTCGCATCAAGGAATACACGCAGAGCCTACCTTACCTTAAGGCTGAAATTACTGCTGTTGACGAGATGACATCGAACGAAGTTGAAGTTGAAGCTTTGACAATGAGCCTCAAGAAGACAGCCCGCGAAGTACTGCGTCTTATCCCGGAGCTGCCACCATCGGCGGCCGAGTTGTTGGAGCGGGTAGACGATGCAGGTGTATTGGCTGACCTCATTGGATCCAATGTTGATGCGACTGTCGACGAAAAACAATCCGTGCTCGATACGACTGAGCTGGTCTCACGTATGCGACGGGTTCTTGAGCTATTGAGCCGCCAACTTGAAGTGCTCAAGTTGTCGAACAAAATCAGTACGCAAGTTAAAGGTGAGATGTCCAAGACGCAGCGCGAGTACTACTTGCGTCAGCAGCTTAAGGCCATCAAAGAGGAGCTTGGTGAGGGCGAAGACGGTGAAGATGATTTAGCTGACTTAGACCGCCGAGTCACCGAAGCACGCCTACCGAAAGAGGCAGAGAAATCGGCACGCAAGGAGTTGCGCCGACTGCGCAATATGAACCCATCGCAGGCCGAGTACACAGTGGCTCGCACCTACGTTGAGTGGCTATGCGACTTGCCGTGGAACCAGAGTTCGTTAGACCGAATTGACCTCGAAGAGGTTCGAAGTGTTCTGGATGCAGAACACTATGGCTTGGAGAAAATCAAAAAGCGTATCGTTGAGTTTCTCGCAGTACGTAAGCTTAAGTCCGATATGAAGGGCCCGATTCTTTGCTTGGTGGGACCTCCGGGTACAGGTAAGACGTCATTGGGGCAATCTATCGCTAAGGCTATGGGCCGCAAGTTCGTCCGCGTTGCCATGGGCGGCGTTCGGGATGAAGCTGAGATTCGTGGACACCGTCGAACATACGTAGGCTCAATGCCCGGCCGTATTGTACAAGGCAAGAAAAAGGCGGGCGCCAACAACCCAGTATTCGTATTGGATGAAGTTGATAAGCTGGCTCATGATTTCCGTGGTGACCCTGCATCGGCGCTGCTTGAAGTTCTCGACCCAGAGCAAAACCATACTTTTGCCGACCATTACATCGATGTGCCGTTTGACCTGTCGAAGTGTTTCTTCATTGCGACTGCAAACCAGCTGGATCCAATTCCGGCGCCTTTGCGAGACCGAATGGAAATTCTTGAGGTATCCGGCTACACCGCTGAAGAGAAGCTTGAGATAGCTCGGCAACACCTTGTGCCACGCGCACTGTCTGAGCACGGTCTTGAGAAGGTGAAGGTCGACATCGACAACGAAGCTTTGTCTCG
>JABJBS010000267.1 GCA_018668695.1 Deltaproteobacteria bacterium | reverse complement strand
TCATAGGCCTTACCAACGACTGCGACACTCAAATCGAGCTTTACATCCATGAGACGGTTATCTTTCTCAGACTGCCCCCATCCGCTGCGTGTACCGGCTCCAACCCAATCCTCAAGTGCTCCTTGAGCAGCGCGCTTAACGCTCTCTGCAATAGGGTTCACGGCGCCGCCCATCATTCCAAAATCAGTACCCAGCTTGATTTGAAGATCGTTCTCAAATTGGTTCGTATTGGAGGTTTTCGTCACCAAGCGGACACTCTTGTTTTTTTCTCGAAAAACTTCAGTGCTCGTCTTCCCGTTGAGTATCAGGCTCGTCGAAGCTTGAACTCGTGCGCTTGCAAAACCATGGTTTGCCGATAAGGACCCAGCACCGTCAACACCATGCTTCATATCACCGACGATTTTAAAGCTCTCGCCCGTCAACATCTTTAATGCCTGGGCGGAACTCTTTGGCACGTTCCAGTCTGCGCTTTGAGGAGTCGATGCAAACCCCTCATCTTTGCGAAGCCGGACAAAAGACGTTTCATAGGCACGTCCAGCGCTCAGTCCGGTTGTTACCGAGCCCGCACCTACGGACGCAGAAAGACCCGCGCGCCCCCCCGCTCTGGTCTTCAAACCATACTCAATAAATTGATGACCGGGTGTTTGAACCAAGAGAGCATCCCGACGAATTTGACTCTTTTCGTCGCTGCTAAGGACCAGAGACTTGGCTTGTTTAAATGTCAAAGCACCATCGACACTGCCGTTAAAATCAAGAGGCGTGCCCAAAAGGCCCGAGAGATTCGTGTTCGCACCACCAGACAACCTTGTTTCACCCAAGCCATGGGTAGCTCCTCCGAAAAGGCCGATGCCACCGAGGCGAGTCGAAACTCCACCGGTGCCTCGAAACCCCGTAGTACTCGACCACGAGGTATCCAAATGAGTATTCGTACCTCCGCCAGAGAAACGTCCGCCAGCATTTATCGAATTCGAATTCTCATCGTGGCTACCACCAAAATGAAAACTGGTTGAGTCGTTGAAGCTATGTTCTGCATTGGCATCTAAGCTCAATGCTCCATCGCGACTTAAGTGCATGCTTTCGGAAAGTCGAGTCGAGTCGCCAACCTCATGCGAACCCTCAAAACCGCTATGCCAGTCTCCTTCAGAATTCAGGTCACCGCGGAAAGTAGCAGCATGGCCGCCGTGATTAAAACGAACATCACCGTCTCCCGTGACAACATCTCCGTTGCCGCGAAGGCTAAAATTTTCGGTTCCTCGTTCTCCAGAGTGTTCAACACCCGTGGACCAGCGCTTGCGGCCCTGTGCATCAACAGAGCCATCGGCTCGAACAAGCGTATCTGTATTCAGGTGCCTCTCCAGGCGTGCACTGCCCTCAAGCCCTGCTGTGGACTCATCCGCAATCAAGGTCACTCCAGAGGAGGTGCCCATCACATCACCGTTAGCACTGACTCTGGTTCTTAAGGCCTCACGGGGATCCAAGTCGGTCGACATATCAACTCTGGAATCTGCGATATCGATGTTGTTGCGCACCTGCGCTCGCCACACCGGCGGCATCCACCCAAAAAAACCAGCCATCATCTTCTCCTTACGTTCAAAACGATTATCGACTCGCGAGTAGCTTTGTTGCGTAAATCTTTTATTCCTTGAAAGACTCTCGATTGGAGCTTACCACCCGACCGATAAAAGCTATTAAGATCAAGACATTAATGGGTTTTGACCGACTCAACATTCAGCAGAGGGTCCTGCAAGTAGCCGCCCAGGAGATAACGTAGCTCGCTCACGAGAGGGGGAATCAGCTTCTCGGATTGACAGGCAGGTCGAAGCTTCCCAGTATGAAGGAGTACTCCATGCCCCCGGAGAAGCCTATGGCCACGGATTTGGTAGCCAGTCGAGAAATTATCAGAGAACGCTTTCAGGACCTGAAAGGTGTACTCAACAAAGTCATCGAACGGGTTGTCACCACCGACCCAACGCATATCCGCGACTATGTCGATAAGTTACGACTCGAAAATCCTGAACTGGATGACGATGGTTTGGCCAAGTTGGTAGTCAGCCGCAAAGCACTCAAAAATGGATGTGTGGGTGCCTTTGGTAGTCTCGGCGGCGCCTTTGCACTGCCGGTAGCAGTCCCTGCAGAATGGCTCGCCACCTGGCGAATACAAGCTAACATGGCTTTAGCCATCGCGTACGTTTATGGGCACACCCTCGAGGACCGTAATCTCAAATCAGACATTTTACTCATCATGGCAGGCGATGCTGCTTTATCAACTCTCAAGGACGTGGGCATTGAGGTCACTCAGCGCGTGACTCGAAAT
Source organism: Deltaproteobacteria bacterium (assembly GCA_018668695.1). Classification (NCBI taxonomy): domain Bacteria; kingdom Pseudomonadati; phylum Myxococcota; class Myxococcia; species Deltaproteobacteria bacterium. The sequence continues at coordinate 23,871 of JABJBS010000267.1, read as the reverse complement.
GCGATTCAGTCTTACCTCACGGAAGAAGTTCTGAAGAAGTTGATTGCATCTCTTCCCAAAGTCATTATCGGACGAACCACACGAAAGGCCAGTCAACGTTTTATGAGATTGGTACCGATTGCCAGTGCACCTGTTGGATTCGCGTTCGACTACGCTGCCGCAAAAGCAATTGGCAAGGCGGCGATTCACTATTACAGCCCTGATGAAGACTCCAAAGATTGAGCAGGATACTTTTCCGGCTTCCAACCTGGCTCATTAAAAATATAGCCCCACGCATCTGGAAGTGACTCTGCATTCTTTACGTCGCGCAACATATCCGCCCACTCATGGAACGCTATCTTCAGAGGGTTGTAGGTTTCGATATTTTTGGTTAGCCCATAGACAACTTTCTCACCTTCGGGCTCAAACGTGCCAAACATCCTATCCCATATGATTAACAGGCCGCCGTGATTTCTATCCAGGTAGTGCTCCTGAGTTCCGTGATGCACACGGTGATGAGAAGGGGTCATCAGAACAGCTTCCATAAAGCCAATTGTCTCCACCACTTCAGTGTGAATCCAATATTGATAAAGCAAATTGAGAAGCCCTACCGTAGCAACCATACTGGGTGTAAAACCCATCAGACAAAGAGGAAGAAAAAATGGCAGCGCCGTAAAGACCCCCGACCATGATTGCCTCAGTGCTGTTGAAAGATTGTAATGTTCGCTAGAATGATGGTTGACGTGAGCCGCCCACATAAAGCGTATGGCGTGATGCATGCGGTGAAACCAGTAATATGCGAAATCTTGAGCAAAGACTAAGGCTAACCACCATACCCATCCCTCTGATGGAATATCGAAGATGCGAAACTCATAGGCTAGATAATAAAGCGGGACGGTTACTATAAGAGCTACCTGCTTCGTAATCAGGTACCCCACTCCCATGCTTAAGCTCGCAAAGGTATCAATCCATGTATAGCCTGGCCGATTCTCAAAACGCTCCGGATACATTTTATGAATCCAAACCGACTCACCAATCATTGTTAAGAAGAACAAAGGAATCGCCACAGATAGGATGATCATCTCAGTTGTCACTTGTAGCCTCCAAAAAAAGTCGGCCCACGAGTTCGAGGGCGACCATACGTTGAGCGTGTACTTCGGGTTGAAAAAGCGCCAGCGAACCAACGGCAGCGCCCTGAATAGCATTAAGTAAAATATCGATGGCGCCCACAAAAAACGGAGAGCTTGATGCCTCAGGATAAAGCTCTTCGGCCAGCTCGCGAATACTGTCTCGATGGGCCTTTTCTTTCGGTCCCATAATGCTTTTCAATTCAGGGTCCGTGCGCGCGGCAGTGTGCAAATCATAAACAACCAAAAGGCGCGGTTGCTGAAAAAGCTCCCACAGTTGATTAAGACTTTCCCGAAGGCGGTCCTGGTCATCGGGAATGGCACGGAACATCTCTCGGTATTGTTCAACAAGCTCTTGATAAAGCTCATTCACTGCAGACGAAACCAGAATCGCTTTGGTTGGAAAATGCTTAAAGATAGCGCCTTGCGAACACCCCGCCGTTCGACAAACCTGAGTGGTGGTCATCCCGCCGTATCCATACTCAACCAAACAATCGATGGTTGCCTGTAGGATTTTATGCTGGGTCTGGGCCGAGCGTTCCTGTTGAGTCTTTCTCTTGGCGGTTGCATTCATGAGATACACCCTACATTAAAACATAAAAAGTGACTACTCACTTTTTATGTTTATCAGTAAAAGATGATCAAGACAATAAAAAACAAATATTTACAGATACTTACGGGTTCTACGCCAAGCGGCAATAAATCGCTTTTAGGTATTCCGTCTCTGGAATATTCATATGACAGGGGTGATCGATAGATTGACGGCCACGCTCAAGTAGCTGAATAGAACGCCCCAGTTTCGCTGCCGACCGGCTCACGGCAGTCTGTAGGTCACGAAAATTCATATGAAACGAGCAGGAGCACGAGATTAAAATCCCACCCTCAACCAGAAGCTCCATCGCCAGAGCATTGAGTCGCTGGTAGGCCAGCATCCCCTCTTTGATATCTTTACGACGTTTTATAAAGGCAGGAGGATCGACAACGATGACTTCAAACTTTTTGCCTTTTCGCTTCAAAGCTTTCAGAGCGTCAAAACAGTCGGCTTGAATGGTATCAAAGCGGTCTTCTACCCCATTTTTCTCGGCGCTCACCGTAGCATATTTTAAAGCAGTCTCAGATTGGTCTATCGCTGTGGCTGACTTAGCACCCATCATTAGGCTGGTAATGCTCCACCCACCCACATACGAGCAAACATCTAAAACCGACTTATCTTTAACGTAACGCTTAAGTTTGGCTCGATTGTCGCGCTGGTCATAAAACCAACCTGTCTTCTGTCCGGCCAACAAGGGTGCTTCAAATAGGGCACCATTCTCAACGACGGTAACGCTTTCAGGAACCTCGCCGCCAGCAACTCGGGTCTCTTTTTCAAGCCCCTCTAAAACCCGTACATTGCTGTCGTTGCGCCAAAGCACGCCTTTGGGCTCAATGACCTTAAAGAGCGCCAGGAGTATATCCTCGGCCATTGCATCCATGCCTGCTGTATTCAGCTGGGCCACGAGAATGTCACCATATCGATCGACGATAAGACCGGGTAAAAAATCACCCTCACTGTAGACCAAGCGGTAATAGGGCTGATCAAATACCGACTCGCGAAGCTTCAGCGCATTCTCAATTCGACTTACCAATAAATTTTTGGACAAAGGCTGGTGAACACTTCGGCTCACAACACGAGCACAAATCAAAGAGTGCGGATTCACATATCCAGCACCGATCGGAGAACCACCCGCAGTCTGAATCTCTACAGGCTGCCCTGGCTCAAATCCCTTAAGCGGCGTTTCCTTAGAGATCTCGTTACTGTAAATCCAAAGGTGACCGGCGCGAAGGCGGTTGTCTTCACCTTTTTTTAACCTCAGTGGGCTCAGTTTCTGAGGCATGTTGGCTCCTTAATAATGATGGAAGGAGCATCTACAGAATCTAATGCCCATTGGTCAATACCTTTGATTTTCGCACACTTAGAAAAGCCAGCCCACCGTAACATGCTATTGTCGCATAAAAATCAGAAAATACACGCAACAGCTTCGGCCAAAGCTCGATAATGACTACAACCTTCGTGCATTCTCAAAAAAGCGCGAAGGAAACATAACAATAACGCGGACAAGCTAAAGCTTGCTCGAGACTAATAAGAAAAGTGTTTCAAAAATTTGTTTGAGAGCTTTTCAACCAAGCGGGACGAAGTCGACCCACATCATCATCCTCGACCCGTTTCAAAAATAAAGCACTTTGTATTCTACAAAGCGCAAGGACCCACCTCGGTGCTGAGGTATTCATCCTACTCCAGCATCGAGGTCTTCGTTCATCCACGAAACAATCCCCCAACTCCGATTTAGTAAACCTTGGCTTAAAAGCCACGAAGCATGCGTACGTCGACTGTGTGGTAGCCTCGCTTCTTATAGAGTTCAATCGCAGAACGGTTGGCAGCGGTAGCGAATAATTCGCGGCTCCGCACCCCCATCCCCTTGAACCAAAGATCTGCCCAATCCATCAAAAGCATACCGATGCCTCGGCGACGATGGGCCGGGTCTACGCAAATCCAATTCAATTCACCACGGGGATGGCGAAAATATCTGTCGGTGCGAACGCTGCCCCAAACCACCCCGGTGGTATTTCGGTCTTTTTCACGGGCGATGGTCACAAATCGATTTTCTTTGGTGGAGTCTTCCAGGAGTTCTTGCCACTCTTTTTCCACCAATTGGTGCTCACGCAGGTGCTCACGGATATGGTCCGTGGTCCACGCGGGCCCTATCTGCTTTGACCACCAAGTCATATGCTCTACAAGATGGCCCTCGAGCCATCTACACACGGCCGTCTCGTCATCTTTTTTCAGTCTCTCAAACTTAAAGTCCCGAAGTTCAGACATCTCATCTCCCTTGAACCCAGAGTTATCTTAACCTACCGTAATAATTAGACAAGATTCGTTCACGAATTGCCCGGAGTAGGTCTGGCCTCACTTGAGGTAGAGTCCTAAAAGCACTATCTTCAACTTGAACATCCAACACTGATTCGGCTCAAGAACTCAGGGAGTTATCAAGTGAGTAAGAAGCCCAACTCAAGTAGCCCCTCGTTGGAAAGTTGGACCCAGGCAATCCTTGAGCATGTCGCTGCAATTCAAGACGGTAAAAATACTCTGACCCAAGAAGATATCGATGATGCGCAGTCTGATAATACGAAACAGCTTCTGAAAATAATCTTTCTGCTGCAGCAGAGAACCAGCTCAAAAACCGCTCTCGAAGCAATGGAGGCTGAAGCCAACAGGGCAATGCAGCTTGAGAATGCCTACGCCGCCCTCGATGAGTCCCACCAAGCGCTGCGCACGATACAAAGTCAGCTCATACAAGCCGGGCGCTTGGCCGCCGTCGGGGAGTTGGGAGCTGGGATTGCTCACGAACTCAATCAACCCTTAACGACCATTCAGGGCTTTGCCCAGCGCATCATCAATAAACCGGAGCGCCCGATTAAAGACTTTGTCGATGAGCTTGAGCTCATTATTCGTGGGGCAGATAGAATGTCGAAAATCGTCAACAATATACGACGCTTTGCTCGGCAAGATACCTACTCGCCCAAACCCCTCGACCTCTTCGCACCTTGTAAAGAAGCATTATCGCTGATGGCGGAACAATTAAGGCTGCTTGGGATCCGAGTCGAAATACCAGAATCCGTTTATTTACCGTTGGTAGCCGGTGACTTTGTCCAACTTGAACAAGTATTTCTGAATTTATTAGGCAATGCTCGAGACGCACTCTTATGCACCGATGCGAACCATCAAAAGTGTATCAAAATTCAACCCGATGTCAGTGCCACATCAGCTATCATCCGCGTCATAGACAATGGTCCAGGGCTCAAACCCGGTGATTCTTCTAAGATTTTCGACCCTTTCTACACCACCAAGCCTCAAGGTGAGGGAACCGGACTTGGTCTATCGATAGCCCACGGAATCCTCCAGACTCACAGTGGCCGGATAAGCTACACACCTGTTTTGGGTGGTGGATGTGAATTTGCCGTCCATGTTCCTGTTGCATCGCTTGATGTCGCCGGGGCCGATGAGGATAATGACTAAAGTCATGAGTATTCCTGAATTTGACCCAAAAGATTACCGCGTTCTAATTGTGGACGATGAGCCCGATGTGCGTCTTCTACTCACACGTGAGATTGGTGATCATGGTTATATGACCGATTCAGCCGGCGATGTGACCTGGGCCCTAGAAGAGCTTAAAAAGAATCACTTCGATATCGTCTTCTCAGATGTGCGGTTACCAGATCGCGACGGGCTAGAACTGCTGTCTCAAATCAAAGAGCGTTACCCCGATACCGAAGTCGTTATGATGTCTGGTTACTCCTCTATGGAGGCAGTCGGTAAGGCGCTCAGGCTTGGAGCTTTTGATTATCTGAGCAAACCACTGGGCGATATCAACATTGTGACCGCCTGTATCAAGCGCGCCATAGACAAAGTTCGCCTCCAGCGCGCTGTCAGTGAGCACATTCAAAAACTCGAAGAAAAGACAACTCAACTTGAGACTGAAATCTGTGAACGAAAACGCGTTGAGCAAGACTTAATAGACGCACGCGCAAATGCTGAACAACTCGCAGAAGCTAAGAGTCAGTTCCTGGCCAACATGAGTCATGAAATTCGAACACCGATGAATGGTGTTATCGGAATGACTGCCCTCTTACTCAGAACCGAGTTATCGGAGCGCCAACTCCGGTACGTGGAAACGATTCGTCGCTCAGGTGATGGTCTTCTAACAATCATCGACGATATTCTCGACTTCTCGAAAGTAGAAGCCGGCAAGATTGAATTACAAAACATCAATTTCAATCTGTCGCGAACCATCGAAGATGTAGCAGAACTACTCGCACCCGAAGCCCACCGCAAACAACTGCAACTGATGAGCCACATCCATAATAGCGTTCCAAGATGGGTGAAAGGTGATCCGGGAAGACTTCGACAAATTCTAACCAACCTCGCTGGAAACGCCCTCAAATTCACGGACCAAGGTGAAGTGGTGCTTGAGTGTGAGGTCATCGAGGAAGCGTCGACCTTCAACTCAATCAAGATGTCTATTCGAGATACAGGCATCGGAATTGCCGAAGAGCATCAAAAAGACTTATTCAACTCCTTTACCCAAGTCGATGAGACCAACACTCGCAAATACGGCGGAACAGGGTTGGGCTTGGCCATATCCAAGCAACTGGTTGAGCTGCTCGGTGGCGAGATTGGTGTTCACAGCGGGCGCGACAAAGGCAGCACTTTCTGGTTCACAATGCCATTTCGGATTGCTACACAGGAAGCCGCACCTCAACCTAAGCTCGATCTCGATAAATTGAAAAATCAGGGTATCTTGTTCGTTGATGATAATCCCACAATGCTACAGATTCTTACCGAGCATGCTGAAAGCTGGGGTATGGTCCCCTATATTGCACACTCTGGCATTGAAGCCCTTCCGCACCTCCAAGAGCAAGTTGACGGGAAGCCCAAAATTCAAGTCGCCCTGATTGATGTATTCATACCTGGGATGGATGGCTTAGAACTTACGCGGCGTATCCGCGAACTTGAGAACCACCGCTTCACGCCTATCGTTATGGCTACGGCATTTCCTAAACGCGGAGATGCAGAGAGAGCTCTCAAAGCGGGCATTTCCGCCTATCTGCCTAAACCGCTGCGCGAAAACGAATTACGGGAGTGCCTTCTTCAAGTTCTAACCGAGAATAGAGTGAGAGACTTACCCGAAAACTTGGTCACCCGGCACAGCATGGCTGATCAAGCAACATCTCAAAGCGGACTCATTAAAGTTCTTGTGGCCGAGGATAATATCGTTAACCAAGAAGTTACTCGAGAGATGCTTATTGAACTCGGTTTTGACGTATTGGTTGTGGAAAACGGTCAAGAAGCCGTTGACGCTTTTAAACAAGGTGGTTTCTCCGCAATCTTAATGGATTGCCAAATGCCCGTGATGACAGGCCAAGAAGCGACGATGGCAATTCGCCAAATAGAACACGATGCTCAGCAAAGCCCCACCCCCATTCTCGCACTTACCGCAAATGTGATGGCAGAGGATAAGCGTAACGCACTTGAGAGTGGGATGGATGACTTTCTCGTTAAGCCCATCAATCCCGATAAGCTTGAAGAAGCTCTTAAAAAATGGCTCTCGAAAACCGATACAGTAATAGGCCCCACCACCACTGCGATTAAATCAGAGGTGCTGACGTCTGATGTACGCAGGTCAGAGCGTGTGATTGAACTTTTTCTAAAAGACCTCAATGACAGAATCCCGGCCATCGATTCGGCCATCTCTGCAGGAGATGCCAACAACCTTCTTCAGCTAGCACATGGACTCAAAGGTAGCTCTCTTCAAATCGGGGCGCCAGGACTTGCAGCGCTTGCAAGAGACCTTGAATCTGTAGGCTCACTCACACGTTTAGAAAGTGCACGTGAAGTATTGGACCAACTAAACTCCGAGGTCCAACGAGTCAGGCAAGCGCTTGAGTCAACCGTACAAACCTGATTCAGGAATTCAAAAACACCAGCCTACGCCAGCAAAGAGCTACAGATATCCACTATGACGGACAGCATTGAGGTCAGAGAACTTAACGAGGAGGAGTATAAGGTATTCCTCCCACGAGTTAACCAGTTTCAAACAAGGTTTACCTTTCCGCTTGGTGATAAGCATTATTACTTTGACAACGGTGACGATTACTTTGCATGGTTTCGCAATATGGGAAACCTTCACTACTTTGTCGCTCTTGATGGTGATGAAGTTGTAGCCGTAGCCGCGCAAATCATCAGACAACTTGTAAGTTCAACGGGCGAAAAAACAGACCCTTTCTGGTTCCTATGTGACCTTAAAGTTCATCCCGATTACCGTGGGCGTGGAGTTCCCGAAAAGATTTTCACCAATCGATTTCCTCATCATTACTTCAGGTGTCCGCGCGGATATGCGGTGACCATCGACCCAATGGACCAGGGTGAAAATGCAATCGTTAGAATGTTGCAAAACTTCCCCTTAATTCCCTTTTCGGTTGCGACCAAATTAGGCGTCGTTATGCTCGATACTGAACTTATGGAAGAGGTCGACCCTATCCTGCGACGCCATCGTGGTCCGGTATCCTACTCATCAGCGGCGGGGGTTAGAGATATTGTTCCGGAAAATGGTGGTGAACCATTGCAGCTTCTTCACGCACAGTTTGGTCCATGTGCCCAACCTGGATACAAAAACCCTGTGGATGACCATTACCACATGTTTTGTGCACCTCTGGGAGATTCACTTCTTAAGGATTTGGAAATTCGAGGTATCCGCCCAGCAACAACCATAACAGTCGTTCATCATCGCTTAGATACTTGGAAGTGGCAGTTTATACTTACGAATGAAGTTTAATCAGTGGTTGTAGGGTCTGACCACAACGATGCCCAAATCTTTGGACTGCTTTAAGAGAGCCTTGACCAAACCTTGTTCATGTCCTGCGCCCATCACGACGCCACAAGAACGGGTATCAGGCTTTTTAAGAACTTCAAGAACCTTACTGGCCGCTACACGCTCACGTGACTTCATCACAACTCGTTTATATTGCTTCTCGAGTTTAGCTATCCGCCGCTTCAACTTCTTTTGGTTGCTTTCCTTGGCTTTGGCCTTTGTCTTCCCAATGCGTTTTCCAAACTCATCTCGGTAGTAAGTATGGTAACGTTCAACTTCCTTAGCCGAGACGACCTGGTCCATAAGAACACGGACCTGACCGAGAAAATCAGACACCAACCGTGCTTCGTCAGTGGCACCATCTCGCCTCAAACTGATTGAAGCCCGGCGTAACTCCCCGAAGCTCTCCTCCATCGGAAACAAAAAGCCATCTCTAAAATCCGGGAACTCAGCAAGCCACATATCTCGAATCGCACGTTCGCCGCGGTCCGCTTTCTGGGAAACCATCTGCTTTTCTTTGAGCTCTCGTAATTTTCCGTGGAGTTGCTCAGCCCGCGCCACCAACTCCTTATCTTCAATACCAAATCGGTGAAAAGCTGGGGACTCATTTCCGAGGCTTGCAACCGCTGCGCCCACGCCATCTTGCCATTCAACGTATCGCGTAAAGTAAGGCTCCAGGCCTTCCAATATTGTTTGCGCAGCGGGTACCAACCGAGAATCCTCAACTGCTGCCTCATATAAAATGCGTTGAAATAAGTCGTGTAGGCGCTGCGCCCAATTAACCGCTCGATCTAAACCAGCTGAGCGTCTCATCCGAGCTGCCGAGCTGCCTTCTATGCCCAGACACTGAAGCCCTTGAGACAGAACAAGATCCTCAACCAAATACTTCAGATTCTTTTGAACCGACGCCACCTCTTGGCCCATGCTTGACCATAAAACCGGAAGTCCTGTCGCTCGGTGATACTGGGGTACAAGCACGACTACATTCGGTGATTGCTGATCTCCATAAGTTTCGTTCACCCAATAATAGGACTCGTGCCCTGGCGCACTGCGTAAATTATTAGCCAGCTCAACCACATTTTTAGGGGCGAGCCCAACAGACTTTGGCTTGGATTCACGCTTCGACGATAGCTTGTTAATCCAGCGGTCTCGGCTGGCAGTGCTCTTGTTATCGTCAATACTTCGCTTCTCAACCCACCAGTGATCACCAAGAGTGTAGCTCTCAGCTTCGAGTTCCGAAGCGGTTTTGACTATTTTCGGTGCCTGAGCAATCGGTTCAGGCTCAGTTTCCGTAACGGCGACCGGAGCGGCAGGGACCGGCGACGGACTGACAACTTTTGCGCAGGCTGTGAGCCCAATGAGCAAAATACAACCAAGCGGTTTAATTGTGATTCCTATAGTCATGTCCAAAACCTATCCCACACTTGAGAATAAAGCCAAAAATATCAACACCTTATATAAAACAAATCCGTGTCGAGGAGGAAGGTAGCACGCAATTCCTCTAAGTTCCAACAACCATCGCTACTGACTGATAACATAACCGACATGTCTGTATTTAGGCCAGTTTTGGACAAATTTGTCAGCAATCTCATAGAGTTAAATCGCTTGCAGACAAAACCCATCACCGCTATTATCTGAATAACAGGGATTTCATAAATAAACAGTCGAAGTTGTTTTTTAAAAAGTGAAACGAAGAGTTTCACGGGCGGAGTACGTTATGCAGCGCGCATCGCAATCATTTAAAGTACTGCTAATTTTAGTCGTCGCAATATGCGCCGACTGTGCAAATGCATCTTCGTCGCCCGCCGTTCGTAATGGCGTTTTGGATTTACGTAACTGGAATTCTCAAATTGATCCGCAAATTTCGTTAGAGGGTGAATGGAAATTCTATTGGGACCAACATACTGAACCGTCCACTTACAATGGCAATCTGCGTAGCCAAGCCTCCACTGCTCCGGTGCCAGGCCGCTGGTCAGAACTCGTAGCCTCTGGATCAGGAAATCAAAAATTACCCTCCTACGGCAAGGCGACTTACACCCTTGATATCATCATTAACCCCAATACCCCGAAAAACCTGAGTCTCAGCCTTAGCAAAATAGGAACGAGCTATAAACTCTTTGCACTTAGCTCCAACCAATCAATGCTCATTGGCGAAATGGGCAGACCTGGGGACTCCGAGCCAACATCCACCGCCAAGATGCAGAACCAAACGGTTTCTCTTCCGCCCCTATCTCAAGGCAGCATCACATTACTTATTCAAGTCTCGAACTTTGTCGGTCCTGATGGCGGTATGATGGGTATCCCCACCTTAGGCTTAACCCAACACGTGGAAGCAAGTCGTGACCGAAAGTCGGTTGGTCTTTTTCTATGCCTTGGCGCACTGCTAATGCTCTGCCTATCTCAGATCCTCTCGCTTGTTTCACACCCTAAGAGCCGAGTTCACCGAGCACTCACGTGCCTCACCTTTTTCGCTCTGGCCTTTCTAGCGCTTCGAGGTGACTTATTTCAGTTGCTGGACCCAACTGGCGAAACATTTAGTTTTCAAAGGCTTCACCGCCTTGAGTTCATTCTCTTAAGTGCCATGTTGCCCTGCCTGGCACTGCTCTACCGCCCTCATTTAATCAGAGATGGCCAGGAGAAAACTCTGCTCGCAAGCTTCGTCTTTACGGGAACCAGTGGGCTGTTCGCGCTTCTGCAAAATATTCATGGGGTGATCAATACGCTTCCTTATCTGAGTATCCTGCTCTCACTCTGTACCGTGGCACTTGCAAAAAGCATGGCCGGCAACACAACGACGAAACCCGCTGAAAAGAAAATCTGGATATCGGGAACGGTGCTCTTATCTTGCGCATTTCTTTTAAGCAGTCCGCTTCTCAATTCAAGCAGCATCATGGCCGTTGTCTTAAACTTCAACTGGCTGATTGCCATGGGCGCGTTTTGCTATGCCGGAAATCAGCTTGAGACCAGAACCCGGACGTTCGAGCCCCAGCTGACTAAAAACCTCAAGCGTGAAGTCGAGGTCAGAACCGCAAGCCTCAAAAAACAAACCGAAAAAGCAGTACAAGACTCCGCCGAGGCAAAAGCATCAGAGTACGAAGCACTGGAGGCTGGCTTCGAGGCAGAGGTTGCTCGAGAGCAGCTCGCCGAAGAGAAACACAAACAAGAAATCTTTGTACAAAATATTTCACACGAGCTGCGCACACCACTGACGCTCATTTTGAACCCGCTGCAAATCGTTGCCAATGAGCATCCAAACGATCACAACCTCCAGGTCGCTCTGCATAATTCGCAACGCCTCCTAAGACTGGTTAATCAGCTACTGGACTTTCAATTGCTCGGCCGCGGTAATCGCACCATCGACATCAGACCCGTTGACTTGGTCTCGTTTGTGCAGACCTGCAGCGAATACTTTGCCTATTCATGCCTACAAAAACACATCCGCTTTAAGACGACCATTGAAGGAAGGCAACTTGAAGAAGTTATCGACAGCAATGATAAACCCTTGATTTTCGTTCTCTCGGAAGTAGATGCACTTGAAAAAGTCATATTTAATCTACTTTCGAATGCACTTAAATTTACACCAGACGGTGGCGAGATCGAACTGGGCATTCAGTCGGTTGATAATCATGCCCGAGTATTCGTGACCGATAACGGTCCAGGCATTAAGGCCGAAGATCAACAGCGCATCTTCAACGCCTTCGCTCAAGTCGATGATTCAGAAACACGCAGCTATGAAGGGACCGGGCTTGGCCTAGCTTATGCCAAGAGGTTGGTTGAATCGATGAACGGTCAACTGGAACTTCAAAGTATTCCCGATTTAGGAAGTCGATTCTGGGTCTCTTTACCTGTTTGTGAAGAGCCAGAGACAAGTGGCAACAACACCTTCCGTGTGAAAGACTGGTTGCTTGCTGACGGCGGCTACCATGCAAGTGAACACGCTCAAATCAACAAGAGCACACCAACCCCAGAGCACAGTTCCTCGAAAGGAACAATTCTGGTCGTGGACGATTTGCCGGAAATGCGCAAACTCATCGAGCATACACTGGTCAAGCGTGGCTACAGCATTCTGGAAGCCGAAAATGGAAAAATCGGCTTCGACATGGCCTCGAGGCATAAACCTGACTTAATCGTAACGGACTGGATGATGCCTGTTATGAGCGGTACGGATCTCATCAATGAACTCAAGTCGACGGCAGGGCTTTCAGCAATTCCTGTTATTTTACTCACCGCAAAGTCTGACAAAAAGAGTAAAGAACAGGCCATTTCGCTTGGTGCGGATGGATTCTTAAGCAAGCCTTTCGAGCAAATAGAACTCACCAGTATGGTTCGAAACCTGATGAAACTAAGGACCGCAGAAAGGCAAGCCGCTGACGAACAGCGTAAGAATGCACTCAGCCAAGTGGCCGCCCAACTCGCTCACGAACTCAATAACCCTCTGAACTTTATCGGTAGCGGAATGGACAATATCCGCGAGTACCACGATGAAATGGAAGCGGTCATCAACAAACTGATGAAAGGAACCGGCGACGAAGCAAAGAGTGTCAGAAGCTTTTTCAAGCGCCAATTTCAATCTCTGGATGAAGTTGTGGCTGACATTCAGGTGGGCGTCTTGAGATCCGGACATGTTGTCCAAGAGATCAGAAGTCTGACTGGAGTGGACGGCGGTGCCATAGAGAAAATCCAAATCCTCCCTGAAATTCAAAAGCAGTTTGAAGCTCTCGTTCGAGAAAATGGTGCCCATTTCACAGAGGTCCGCTTAAAGCATCTGGCTAAAGAGCCGGGAATCTACGAGGGAAACCCAGTGATTTTTCGTCGTGTGCTCCTCTCTTCACTCGAATGCTGTGCCCAATGGGCCCTAAAAAATGACAGCCCTGAGGTCGTCGTAGAGATCGAACGCAGCCGGTACGCCGAGCTAACTCTCCGATTCTCTCAAAATGGCGAGAAATTTAACCCCGATACGGCACCGAAACTTCTCGAACATGATGAAGATGATGCAGGAATGGGCCCACTGCGCCGCCTAACGCTTCTCAAGAGCCTTTGGCAGGACCATGGCGGAAACATTACGGTAAATCGTTTGGGCGTCAGTCAGCGGTATGTGGGCTTCACGATTGACCTGCCGTTCCCCAAGAGAAAGCCCCAAACACCCAGTATTTCAGATTCTAAAAAAACAACCTGAGAGATTCACTTTTTCAGGCTCTAAACACCTTTGTTCGCACCAAATTATCAGATAAATAATCCTTTTATTGTTGGGGTATAGGAATCGCTATGGAAGGCCAGTCAGGCGCCAATTCAACAGATACTGAAACGTCGGGATCTCAGCTTAAACTGGGAACCTTCATCGGTGTATTTACACCGACTGTCTTAACCATCCTCGGTGTTATCATGTACCTGAGAATGGGCTGGGTGTTGGGGCATGTTGGGCTAACAGGCACCATCGCTATTGTTGTGCTGGCCAATGTCATCACCCTGCTCACGTCGCTATCGCTCAGTGCGCTCGCCACCAATATGAAGGTTGGCGTAGGCGGCGCTTATTATCTTATCTCGAGAAGTTTTGGCCTGGCACTCGGCGGCGCCATTGGTATTCCACTTTATCTCTCACAAACTTTGTCCCTCACTCTCTACGCTTACGGGATGGCGGAGAGTTTTCGATTTGTTCTCCCAGAGTCACTGCTCAATACTCAATGGTTTCTTCCTCTTGTAGCGGCTCTCATCATCATTCTCGTTTCAGCCGTTGCCGGTAAAAGTACTGAACTCACGCTCAAACTTCAGCGACCTATTATGGTGCTTATCGTTGCATCACTGGTTTCACTCTTTGTCGGAACATTTACGGGAACCGAACAAATTACCGTCCCCGCTGAAGTCCCTCCGGTTGAAGATGTCCCCTTTTGGGCCGTGTTCGCCGTCTTTTTCCCGGCAGTAACCGGTATCTTATCCGGAGTGAGTCTTTCCGGAGACTTGGCAGACGCCCGAAAATCCATCCCAAGAGGCGTTCTCGCTGCAGTTTTGATTGGACTGGTCGTATACCTCATCATACCGGTTGCTCTAGAGATGCGCGCCGGTCCCAACCTGCTCAAACAAGACACCCTGGTCTGGCTAAAAGTTGCTTGGATACCGTGGCTTATCCTACCGGGGCTCTGGGGAGCCATTTTATCAAGCGCCTTCGGTAGTATCTTAGCTGCTCCCAGAACTCTTCAAGCACTCGCTCTAGACAGGCTTGCTCCAAAAATATTTACCCGAACTCACGAAAAAACCGGTGAACCGGTTCTCGGTCTCTATGTCAGTGCCAGTGTCGCCTTGGTGGCCGTCGCCCTTGGAGATCTCAACGTCGTCGCAGAATGGCTCACTGTATTCTTTCTCACCACCTACGGCGCGCTCAATGCCGTAGCCTGCCTCGAAACCCTCATCGGCGACCCTTCATTCAGACCCGAAATAAAAATCCCGTGGTGGGCCTCTTTCCTGGGTGCTGCAGGTTGCTTCTTTGCCATGTTTGCCATCAACCCTATGGCGTGCTGCGTGGCCTTCTTAATCGAAATTGCACTTTTTTCATGGATCAATCGCCGAACCTTAAGAACAACCTGGGGAGATGCCCGAAGCGGGTTGTGGATGAGCCTCACCCGTTACGGTTTGCTCCAAGTAAGAACGGCTCAATTTGATCCACGCAACTGGCGACCTCACATCCTCTGCTTTTCTGCAAACCCACAGCAGAACATTCGGATGCTGAGTCTTTGTGATGCTTTTGGTCAACAACGCGGCATTGTAACCGTGATGACCCTTCTCGAAGGTGATCTCGACGATAACCCCAGGCATCTTGAGCAGCAGCAAGCAACCAATGTATGGCTTGAACAAAACAACATCCAAGGTTTTAGCCAAATGGCTACAGTTTCCAATATCGAGGCTGGCGTTATCACAGCGGCCCAAGCCAGTGGTTTTGCAAGCCTTGATTCCAATACCGTTGTATTTGGGTGGTCCGGTAAAGACTCCGCAGTTTTAGGAAGACTCCTTACCCAGACGCGAAAACTCTCGCAGCTTGAAAAATGCACCATCATCTACCGTGACGTCCCTACGCCCTCGACCAACCGCGACCTCATCGTTTGGTGGAAGGGTAAACAACACAATGGTGACCTCATGTTACTGCTGGCTCACTTACTTTCTTTGGCAAAAGGCTGGCAGCACACACGCATTGTTTTAAAGAGTATCGTCAACAACGCGGATATCGCAGCCGAACGTGAGACCGAGTTTAGGTCTATGCTAGAGGATATTCGGATCGCCGCCGACGTGGACGTACTCGTAAAACCAGAAGAAACATCTCTGGAAGAGTTCATTCAAACCCACTCACAAAGTGGCAAGTTGGTCTTTATCGGGCTCCCTGTCCCCGCCCTTGGCGAGGAAGGCCCCTATGCTCAAACGCTTACACAACTTACCTCGGGCATGCCAAGCACAGTCCTCGTCCGCAATGCTGGACCTTTCAGAGGACATCTCGTTTAAATAACTCCCGATTCCAGGGGCGTACTCCGGCAGACAAGCGCATACAGTGTGTCCCATATTGCCACATTCATTTAGTCAATTTCCCAACACTCTGTCGACTTACCGTCGCAGCAAAAGCCGTTCTCAGGCCATATCCAGCGTTTTTCGGTGATCCTGATCACAGAAACATCCTCTTTTCGACTAAGAAAACCGCCGCCCAAGGTGGCACACGAGTTGCAAAGCTTATGGTGTGTAAGAAACAAAGTGCGACCCAGGCGGAGGATGAGTGAAAGTGGGGGGGGCGCGCAAAACAACTTTTGGGGAGAGAACATCATGAGACTATTTAAGATTATTACTTGGGTGAGCATCACAGAGATTTCCGTACTGGCTTTTACCAGTTTCTTAACTTGAAACACTGACATCTACAGCAGGGGAAAAGTCATGAAAATATTTAAAGCAATCGTCATCATCGGGGTATTCACTATGGCCGTCGCATCCTGTGAAGCAGGTATCGGCAACAATTCAGCCATGGCCCAAACAATCGAAACACCTACCGCAAACTAAAGCGAATGTTCCCCTGGGAAGGGTGGGGGTTAGCTCCCCCTTAAAGTTTCCCCACCCTTCCTTATTTTCGCGTTCTATGAATCCTGCTCCCCTATCCTCAAATTTATCGATATATATCTATCTTTCTGAAAGAGACACACCCAATAAGGGCAGTCGTTGGTTTCACCTTCAGCTGCAGGGGTATTTATTTCGAAGCCTTAAAGAGAACTTCCGAAGAGCTTCTACAAGATCGAGAAATCGTACCGAACCTTGAGAAATAGACGGTCGTGAAACTCGTATCCCGATAAAGGTCCGAGTTCATCTGTGCCTTCACTCGGCATATAGAAAATGTAACCAAGTGAGGTATTAAAGCCATCAAACCAATTGTAGCCAATTTCTGCTCGAGCAAAGAGGCCTTGATTTGCTGTCCACCCAAACATGGTGAAAAGAAAATCCAACTGTAAATCGTTACGTAAAAAATTATGACTGGTCCGAAGTGAGATAACGGGAGCCCCGGGATCAATGGCGATGTTGTCCGGTAATTGCAACGCAAACGACTTCTGCAGCTCCAGTGTAAAAGTCTGATCAGACAAACCCGAATAGGTCACATGGCCCATGGCCGTAATCACATCTGTAGGGTTCACCGCCAAACTTAAAAATGTATTCTGGTTGCTGCTATCGATCACACCCAATGGCTTCTGCCCCTCTATCACCCCTTCAAACTTCAAGATAAAAGGCCCCACAGGAGCTGCTAATGCTACACCTGCAAGCATATAGCGAGGATGCTTAAAATCCACGCCCACCTTCTCAATCGTTGGGTCAAGCAGTTCGCTGGTGTTTTCAATGCTCACTACCCCTTCTCGGTAAAGAACGCTTGCGACATGAACCGCTACATCAAGACCGGACCCTTTGTATTGGAAACGAAAGAAGTACTGCTGGTTATTAAGCGAAAATCCACTGGGTTCATCGCGATAATAAAACTGTTTTCGACTTTGAATGGCATCTAAGTCGAAACGAATCGGGCCACTCTGTAGGGCCGCAGGCAACGGGCTAAACTCCCCAAATGGCGGCGGGCGCATCCCGTAGTGTGGGAAGTGCACGACCACCAATTCATACCTAGCACCTTTGAAGAAATAGCTCAGACGGGTGGATAAAGCCGGTACCCGAATATCATCCAAGTCAGCTAGGCCAGGTTCACGCTGGTCCCGGGTGTTCACAACATCAATAGGGCTTAAAACATCGCCCTCACCCCAAGTGATGATTTGCTGCCCCAGTGCAAGCTCCCAGCTATCGAAACCGAAGCTGATATAGGCGTCACGCAATTGAACCAAGTATTCGTAAGCTTCTAAATCTTCTGGGCTATAGGTATCGCGTTCGTACAAATACGCTAGGTCGTATTCCCCATGACCGGCAACAACGAAACTAAAAAATCCGTGTCGGTAAGACAGTCTCAAGTCGAGACTCTGGCGCGCTTTCGCAAACGGGTTTGCTTCAAACCGGCGGGTCCATACCCCAAAATCAGACCTTAAAAATCCATCTAAACTCAATTCCCAGGCGCGACTACTTTGCTCCGTATCAATTGATATTTTTGAAACATCAACTGTACTCTCGAACCCGAAATCATCTTCGTCACCTTCTTCATCCTCACCCCAGCCTTCTTCCCCTTCATCCTCCTCTTCGCCCCAGCCCTCCTCTTCATCGTCGGCCAAGCGCAACCCGTCGTAGGGCAAAGCAAAGCTCTCCCCTGACGCTCCAAAAGCGGTCACAAAAATAAGAATGAAAGTCCTAATAGGCATGGCTCAGATGCCTCTCAAATCACTTCTCCATCTCGCGTTGAGAGAAGTCTTTTTCAGCTACGCTTGGATCATTGAGTTTAAGGTCCGAGTAAGTCATTACGGTTTCAGACTCAACAGATTTACCCTTGCGAGTTTGAGCTCTCAGAGTATGGATTACCCAAACGTCGTCGATTTTCTTAATGTCTTCGAATAGTAAATACTTCAAACGTTTACCGGCTTTTACCCAAGCTTTAGTTTGCAAAACAATCAGTCGCGATTTGTCCACCCAAATATTTGTCTTGAGGTATCCGGTCTCGCGCGCTGCTTTTTCTGTTTTGGGACGTGCTTCGATTTTCCAGCAATCCACGCCATTTACCTGAGCCGACTGTTTAAGGATTTTGTAATCATAATCCTTGGGATCTGCTTTCGTCATATCCGCATAAGAAAAATCAGTTCCCATAAACGAGCCCGACTTCTGCGTGGATGCAATACGCGTCGACTTTCTCAAGCTGGGTAAATACAGCCACTGGTCGTCATTCTTCGCTCCGTCATCATAGTCAACAGAGAGAAGCCCTGTGTTTTTAACGTCAGCTGGGGCGGAAAAACGCATGAGACTTTTCGAACCTTCTGGAAAATTCATACTCCGAACATTCAGAGCTCGCTCACGTTCACGCCCACTCTTATCCTTAATCTTCATGACCATCTTGGAGGAAACACGGTCACCTGTTTCACGGTCAAACACACCGTCCATAATCGCTTTGGCATCGGTAGAATCCGGCGCCACTGCCATGGCCGGAGTGGTTACCAAAAAAGCAAAGAGACTCGCCACACCAACTAAAATAATTCTACTCATCGCATCTTCCTCAAGCGTTGGGGTCAACCACAGACCCGGTTGAGATTATAGAGGACTTCCATGGTTCAACCCAGCGCGAGCGAACCAAGCCTATAAAAAAGACTCAACTAAGCTGATTTTATTCAAGAAAGAAAGATAGTGAACGGATCCTAGTAACTTACGCTGCGGGCTCCCGGCACAATTGAGCGTTGATCTCGTTGGGCAGCGGGAACCACCGCAATCGGTCCAACTCCGAATCGAAGCCGTACTGCTTGCGAGGCGTGTCTCGGTCAACCACTTCACGGGCTTCAATGATCCGCTTGGCTTCGTCGATATAACCCTTAAGTGCCCACTCTGGCTCCGTTGCATGACGCGAGCGGTACTGCATCTTGCCGCATTGATAAGTAACGTCTGTGAGGTTCATAGACGCTTCCAATTTTTTGTAACGATGACGCCACAATGAATTTTCAGGCTCAAACCGATAATCCGGCAAGAGTTTCCAACCTTGTTCAGCAATCAACTCAACAGCGTCCAGCAAGAATTCGAACACTTCTTCAGAGATGAAGTAGTTAAAATTCATCCGTACCCATCCAGGCTTCAAGGCTTCGCACCCCATCTGGACCGCCGCCTCATATTCTCTGGCTTTCATCAAATCGATACCCAAAAGCCTATGGCCGTAAGGACCTGCACAAGAGCATCCGCCCCGGGCCTGAATACCAAAGAGGTCGTTAAGCAAAGCCACTACAAAGTTGTGGTGTAAATAACCCTTGTCGAACTTTACCATGAACGAAACAATGGAAAGTCGCCACGCATCAGGGTTTCCAAGTATCTCGATATTAGGGTTATTTCCCCAACGCTCTATTGCACGTTTTGTAAAGGCTTCTTCCCGGCGTCTAATTTCGTCAAACCCAACAGCTTCTTTCAGCTGAAAAACAAGACCGGCTCGAATACTTTCAATAATCGCAGGTGTACCACCCTCTTCTCGGTGAACCGGATCGTTGTGGTATGAGTGTGACTCCTCGGTCACATAAGTCACCGTTCCACCACCAGGCGAACTGGGAACTCGGTTGTGGAATAGATGTCTTTTTGCGATCAAGATCCCCGGTGTTCCAGGACCGCCGATAAATTTATGAGGTGAAATGAAAACCGCATCTTTATAAACAAGATCGCCTCCATCTTGCTCATCTTCCATATTCATTTCGATTCGAACATAGGGTGCAGCCGCGGCAAAGTCCCAGAAAGACAATGCCCCGTAACGATGCAACAAAGCAGCAATATCACGTGTTTTCGAGCCGATACCCGTAACATTCGAGGCTGCTGAAAAACTCCCTATCTTCAGGGGCCGCTCTTCATATTTCTTGAGCATCACTTCCAGGTTCACCAAATCGATCCGACCATCGGCGTCTTCTTCAATCATAACCACATCAGCGATGGTCTCTCGCCAGGGTAACTCGTTACTATGGTGTTCATAAGGGCCGATAAAAACGACGGGCCGCTCCTCCGCTGGTATGTTTTCAGCCAGCTTGTAACGGCTATCGAGATCGGCCGGCAGACGGATATTAAGGATATCAATTAATTTGTTGATCGCCGCTGTTGCACCCGATCCACAAAAAATAACGAGGTCGTCTTCGGCCCCACCCACTGCCTTGTGAATCATCTCTCGAGCGTCTTCTCGAAACCGAGTCGTCTGAAGCCCTGTACCACTCGTTTCGGTATGCGTATTGGCATAGAGCGGCATCACTTCGTTGCGGATAAAATCTTCGATAAAAGAAAGCGATCGACCGCTGGCAGTATAATCGGCATAGGTAACTCGTCGTAACCCATAGGGTACGTCAATCGCTGCATCAGAACCGACGATAGAATTGCGGATTGTTTCTACAAGATGGTCTGTTGAATTTGTCATCTGATGATGCTCCTATTTTCGCACTGACGAAGTCTGAACACATGAGACATTGTAACACCCCCGAGGACGTGTCGACCCCAAAAAGTCGAATATAGTCGGCAAGATAGAGAGCAAAAAAAGAAAAGCCAAACGATATCAAGCCTCCCGCTAAACATAAGAACGTGACTCATAATCATACACTTGAATGTGAGAAAAACAGTCATAATTAGCGTAACGATACATGACTGAAACACACATATTTAGAACGAGTATTTTAGGTTCCCAAAATGACACAACAAGGTCTCTAAAAACCATTGTTCGACGCATCGTTCCATTTATGGAACAGGTTCACGAAAGCTCACATTTGTTCGTAAACATTTGAGAGTCCCACCCGTTTGCTCTACCCTTATGAATAGCGACCGATTAAACCAGCTCGGGGTTTCATACCCCATGGGCTCTAGATGTAACCAGGAGTATGCCGTGGGCGTACCTCGTCAAAATCCCGTTCGAAGCCACAGTCCTCAAGCCCGAGTTCTCACCCGGATCTGCATCGCACTTTTTCTCTTCACACTCGGCTGTGAGGGAATTCAAAATATCGACAATACCCGAAATGCTGTCTGCGGAAACAACACCGTCGAAATTGGCGAAACATGTGATGGCATAGATTTCGGCCAAACAGACAAGTCGTGTGAGTCTTTCGGGTTCAGTGCCGGTGAACTTTCATGCAACTCAAGCTGTGATGGGTTCGATACCAGTTTATGTGCCAGCACTGAATGTGGAAACGACTTCCAAGAGGGTATCGAAGTATGTGATGGAACAGACTTACTTAATCAGGGCTGTGACGACCTAGGCTTTAACGGCGGCAGCCTTGGCTGCGCAGCCGACTGTATGAGTTACGACACGTCTGGATGCACCAGCCCCAATCTGAGTTGTGGCGATGACATTCAGGACATTGGCGAGACCTGTGATGGAACTGATTTAGGTGGCCAAAACTGTGAAACTCTTGGCTTTAATGGCGGGGTATTAGGGTGTCAGTCCGACTGCAGCGGCTTTGATCTCTCGGGCTGTACAACCGACTCTGCCTTTTGCGGCAACGGCGTGGTTGAAAATGAAGAGCAGTGCGATGGTTCCAACACCAACGGTGCCACCTGCATCAATCTTGGATTCGATTCTGGAGTGCTTGGTTGCTATTTAAATTGTCTCTATGACACAACAGAATGCGTTGAAGAGCCGATCTGTGAATGCCCCACTTCTATACTCGGCGATGGCTATTGCGACACAGCTTGCAACAACGCCCTCTGCAATTACGACAATGGGGATTGCGTTTCCAGTGGTGAGTGCGCCACTGGGTGTACGGCTGCCATGCTGGCCAACAACAGCTGCGATGAAGCTTGCAATAACATTGCCTGTAATTTTGACAACGAACTCTGCGTTGGTGTCCCCACCTGTCCTTCTGAATGCGACAGTTGGTTAAGCGACGGATATTGTGATGCCACTTGTAACGTCTCAGAATGCACCTGGGATGGTGGCGATTGCTGTGGCAGCTCTTGTGTTGACGCAACTTTTGACTGCGGTGGAACATCCGGCCAGAGCTTTAGCTGTGAAGATCCTGAAGCCTGTGAGAACAGCGGCGGCTGCGAAAGCTGCATGGGAATGTGCGGAACCATCGCCCCAAGCAATGGGATGAATTGTTCGTGCGATAGCAGCTGCTCCGTCCTTGGCGACTGTTGCGATGATTACCTCGCTGCATGCCCCGATGACGGCGGCGGAACCGGTAGTGGTTGTACCGGCGATGTTTCCTATCTTAGTGATGGCTGGTGTGATGCATCCACGAACAACCAAGGTTGCGGCTTTGACGGCGGAGACTGCTGCGAATCAACCTGCTTCGATTCCACTTACGAATGCGGTGCCTGGGCAAGCTTCAGCTGCCAAGACCCAAGTGCTTGCGAAAATACAGGCGGTTGCAATTGTGATGGCGACACAAGTTACATCGGTGACGGCTGGTGCGACGGGGCAACCAATAATTCAAGCTGTCAGTGGGACGGCGGTGATTGCTGCGAATCAACGTGTAGCGATGGGACCTACTCGTGTGGCATTGTGGGATACACTTGCGACAATCCAACAGCCTGTGAAAACACCGGTTTAGGCTGCCCATAAAAATAGGGATCAACCCTACACCGCATCTCCAAAATACCTACAAAACTGATCAGTAGATTTGATTGCGGCCAGAGCTGCAGCAGACTAAAATTAATCGTAATATAGCGTATGTGTGTGCACACAATCTACATACCTGTATTCGTTCAGTAACCGGTTAAGTGGGGAACAATCAATGAACATCAATAAGCATCTCTGGATAATCCTGTCGTCGATTTTTTTCGTAGGTTGTGAGGGCGTCATCCCCGAGCCTGGCGACAACAACTCTTGCGGCAACGGAGCGCTTAACCAATTTGAAGCGTGCGATGATGGCAACACTGACGACGGTGACGGTTGTTCTTCGGCTTGCCTCATCGAGGACGGATACAACTGCCAAGGAACGCCGAGTGAATGCACATCGAATTCTGAATGTGCCCCAAACTGTGTAGGCGCAGAGTGTGGACCTGATGGATGCGGCGGCAGCTGCGGGGAGTGCTCAGAAGGTACTACCTGCTCAGATGCGCGAACCTGT
Source organism: Deltaproteobacteria bacterium (assembly GCA_018668695.1). Lineage (NCBI taxonomy): Bacteria > Pseudomonadati > Myxococcota > Myxococcia > Deltaproteobacteria bacterium. The sequence goes on along the minus strand of JABJBS010000267.1, from coordinate 198 downwards.
GAGTTAGACGACGCAAGTGATGCGGCAGATGCAAGCGACGCAGCAGACGCAAGTGATGCGGCAGATGCAAGCGACGCGGCAGACGCAAGTGATGCCGCGGATGCAAGCGACATGGCAGACGCAAGTGATGCGGCAGATGCAAGTGATGCGGCAGATGCAAGTGATGCGGCAGATGCAAGTGATGCGGCAGATGCAAGT
>JABJBS010000266.1 GCA_018668695.1 Deltaproteobacteria bacterium | reverse complement strand
GCGAGACTCCTCGTGCCAAGCAAGCCTACTTTGGACAAGTTCCACACTAAGCCAGGCACCCTATCTCCAATACACTGAGACTCTGGAGCATGATGACGCGACCTGGACTTTTGACTACCAAGCCTTGTTGGTCGATGCCATGGCGCTTCGAGAGAATAAGCCACTCACCTACTGGACATTTTACGCTCACGACTTACCGGACGCCGCGGCCTGGAGTCAGTGGGCGAACCCTATTCAACCGAAGGCCTGGAGCAACCATCACCATGGCATAGGTAGCAGTATCTACTTCCCAGACCTCCATATGCCGTTCCTTGGCAGTTCCCAGGGAGGTCCTGCCGAAGCGCCTCAATCCCCCTGGATAACTCAAACGACGAATTCAGGTCCGGAGTTTATCCCACTGAACTCTTACTGGGAGACTGTAGAGTTACGCGATGGCGAAGCCTTTCATGTACATGAAAGGCAGATTGAACTGAGCGAGCGATTCGCAGATAAAGTACAGCTACTCTTAGGGCCGTAACGAACTGTCCGAGCCTTAAAGACAGACACCCATTCTCAACGACATAAAATGCACTTCGACATGCCAAACTTGTAGAAGAACTTGGCGCAGTTGGGCTGTTCCATCTTAGCTATGCGTCCGACATTACCGTAAGTTCGACGCATATTAAGATCTGTAGCAAATGGCACATCACATGCAACGTGTGGTCCTCGAAACCACCAACCCACGAGGTTTAGATCATGTTCCACAAACCGAGTGCCTGCAGCTCTTTTCCTCTTGCCCTACTTCTAAGTTTTCTTTGTTCGACGCTTTGGGGATGCGCGCAAGGCGGTCACACCGGAGACATTACAAACGAGGTTGTGGAGGTCGAGGACAACCTGGGCTCAAACGACGACGTGGCAGATTTGGATGAAGATATCGAGAGTGATGTTCCCTCGGATTCCGATGACTCAAACAGCCCATCTGATTCCTCTGGGAACAGCACCATGCTCAACGGACGCTGCGAAGGCAATTACCTATTCACACTTGCCTCAGAACTGGCGCTGATTGAAAACTGTCGCGAGATCACTGGGTCTCTTACATTCAACGGCGTGGTGTTCGAATCACTGGATCTTCCAAGGCTAACCCATATCGGCGAATCACTTTTTATTCATGAAATACAGGGACTCAACTCGCTAGCGGGACTCTCATCGCTGGAGCACATCGGCAAACACCTCAAGGTTACCAATACCGTAGACCTTGAGAGTTTAGACGGACTTGAAAACCTTCGAACCATTGGCAACGAACTCTACGTTACGGAAAATCCAGACATTACTCAGATCGATGCGTTACGATTTATTCGTGAAATACCCGGCCGTATGATGCATGTAAGTTCGAATCCCAAATTGCAAACCATTGATGGTCTAGAATCCATTACCTCTGTTGGGGGCAGCGTTAGAATTTGGAACAATACACTAATCACCCATGTCGATGGGCTCCGGAGCCTGGTCTCGGTGGGACTCAACAGCGAAGACTATCAAGATCTGGACATCAGCTATAATTCAAGCCTCGAAAACCTAGACGCGCTTATCAACTTAGAACTGGTACCCGGAACGCTTAAGATTTTTGATAACAGAAGTTTAGTATCCATCGAAGGATTGGCCAATATCCGAGGCGTTGGTCAAAATTTCACTATCAGCGACAATATCGGCCTTCCAAACTGTGAAGCGCAAGATCTTCTCTCAAGCATCGAAAGCGATCAGGGCGTCGGTGGTGAAATCTCCATCGAGGGAAACAGTAATTTAGAGAACTGTGACAACTGATCCCGACGTCTGGCGTTTATCTCTTTAAACCGCGCATGAGTCTCCCTGCGCTAAGCCTGAGTCCTTCGCTCAGAGTCGGTTCGCGCGCATACTCAGCTAAATCTTTTGGGCTTAAATAGAGCATTAAATTATGGGCGTAATCGGCAGGAAATGAAGGATTAAGTAAAAGAGCACGCTTAACGCAATATCTAGAAAACCACTTTTCGTGCAGCGTAACCACGACCAACACATTCCCAGCTACCGGCCGTTTTGAGCAAAGCTTTAAAATAAAAGACTCTGTAATGTGGGGTGAATGTAAGAGGTTATTGATAACGTCTGGATCGGGATCGTGCAGTAGCTTCTCGAGTGCTTTGCCTTGAGCTCTCCTTGCATTCGCGCGCCTTATTCCAAGTGGGCTGTCCATGCGTGGGCCGTCATAAAGCTGGGGCTGCTCTGCGACCACGGCATCCGAACACGAAAGCCAATGATAGGCACCGAAGGTTCTCTCCACAATCGCCAGTTCTCGTAGCCTTGTAATTCTTGCTTGGTCGAATATTGCCGATAAAAATTTGGGATGAAACAACCCATCATAAACACGTTGTGCAGGGCGTTCACCCTTCACCACTGACCACACAAGAACATCTATCGCCCACAAGGCAGCAACATCACCAAGGGAAGAAACTTCTTCAGTGAATATTGCTCGGCGCATATCCATGTCTGGCATATTGGAAAGTCGCTCAAGCCTCTCCAGACCAGACTTCCGTAAAGCCTCCTCTAAGGGATTATGTGATTGCTCAGCGCTCATAGGTCCAAAACCTTAACACATCAACTATCAATTCTCGTTTTGCGAAAAACTTAACAACGATCACTTGCACGACCCATCAGCAACCGCCGTTGTATTTATATTTGCTGCCACAATTTCTAACCAGCTTATCAAAAGTTTAACCTTTGATTCGACAATCGCCGGATCTACCTGGAGTAAATCGAGGGCCAGCCCATTTAACGAACTGAAAACCAGCGAAACAACCAAGACAGGGTCCATGTCGCCGGTAGCCTTGGCTGGCAGGATAGAATCAACCGTAACACTCACAAGCTCTTCAAAACGCTGCATCACTCTACGAAACTCGTTACGTAAAACAGCGTCTGTCCGGGAAGCGACCGCGAGTTCTAGCCAAGCGCTGAAGGTTGGCCCCTTTAATGCTTCCCAGAGATGGTTAACCAAACCCGGTAGGTCGTCATGATTGGCACCTTCGAGTTCCTTGCGAAAATCGTCAACCCTACGAATTAACACCTCTTCCAGGGTGGCAAGCACCAGCGTCTCCTTCGTCGGGAAGTGGTGAAGCATGGTGCCTCGCGCCAGCTGAGCTCGTTCACAAACCGCTACGGTGGTTGTGCCGTGGTAGCCACACTCAACAAGGCATTGAAAAGTGGCCTGTATAAACTGGGACCGGGTTAGAGCAGCTTTCTCTTGTCGCCGAGACATTTTTCCTCCAAAGACAAACAGTCAGGGTTGACTATTTTGCAAGCATGCCGTAAAAACACTTAACAGTCAACTCTGACTGGAAGGAGAGATTCATGCTTGATGCCGGTTTAGAGACGTTCCGAGAGCTTGTAAATGCTGGCAATACCTACATGTTCCTAATCCCTATCTACACGACGCTCCTGCTCGGAGAGCGTATAACTCACGCTTTCTTCGATCACAGCCGCAAGTGGGACAATCAGGATATGGCCGCAAATCTCACGATTACGGCGATGTCCTTTGCCGTCAACACTCTAGCGGGGCACCTGCTGCCCCTCGCTGCCATTGCCTTCATTTATCAATATGGTCATGTCTTCGAGCTACCGGGGGGCACTATCGGCTGGGTGTTGGGCGTTTTAATGTATGACTTGGCTTGGTACTGCGACCACAGAATTGCCCATCGGGTTGGCTTCTTCTGGGCCATGCACCATGTTCATCATTCATCCAGCGAATACAACATGACCGTTGCCTCGAGAGGTTTCGTCGTCGATACCACCCTGCTCTCACGCCCCACCTTTTATTTATTACCTTTGCTGGGCCTCTCACCTTACCACTTCATCGTCATCAATATTTTCACCAACGTTTGGGGTATCGCGCAACATACACGCCTAATCGGAAAGCTTCCGTTACTCGACCTCATCTTCGCAACGCCGTCGAACCATCGTGTGCACCACGGCTCCAATGAAAAGTATCTCGACATGAATTATGGCGAAGTGCTGATTATATGGGACCGGCTTTTTGGAACCTATCGAGCTGAGGACCAAGAACCGGACTACGGAGTCACGGACCCTATCAACACCTGCAATCCAATTAAGATTCAAGTCGCAGGTGTTGCTTGGCTTGCAAAGAAAATCAAAAGCACTTCAGCTTTCAGTGAAAAACTGAGATGCTTGGTCATGCCTCCCGAATGGCTGCCGCCAGCCCTGCCGCCTAAACCAAGCGTCACCCCCTGAATTTAGCTTTCATCCGAATACTGGTCTTGCCTATAAATACCGGTTAACCCAGGAGAAGAGCCTATTTACAGATCCTCAACTCGCATAAGTACAATCGCGAAACCCGCTTCGCACCCTCAGTAATTCCTGACAATAGTGACACTTTTGATTCACACCAGACGGTCATGAACTTTAAAAGCCTTACCTAAAATCAGTAACTTACGTGGCGATGGAGCGCTTTTGGTACAGGGTTCATAGACCGATTTAAGGTTGGCATAAGTGTTGCTGACTTCAAGGTGAGACGGCCCTTGAGGGCAGGCTCATAACGAACCGCTTCAAGTAATTCTGATTTTGTACGTAAAAAATGGCCAATAGCGAATTAAGGAGGTGCAAATTGGAAGAAACTGACCTATGCCGAAACCATGTTCGACTTCGGTAGTTTAGAAGATTGCATCGAACATAAAAATAAAGACCCAATGACCGAGCATCAAAGATAATGAAAAGCAAATCGATTTTTAGCATAGCATCCTGGCGTTCAGCGACCATGGACAATCCTGCACTCTATCCGGACGAGGGGGCGGAGCCCGCAGCAGCGCGCGGAACCGCTTCCAATAGCTCGTTTTCATTCATTTTCTGGTGGTCAGGCTTTTGTATCCTCCAAACATTCCTGGTTCGGCTGGGAACCCACTCGGGTTATGGAGTCACTGCCTTCATCGATGAACTGGGCTTCGCTATCGCTTTACTTGGATTCTTCGCAATTCTGCGCACCTGGGCACCCAAATGGCTCGGGCGCACCTTCCTCATCTCGACAACTGTTTTTCTCATCGTCTTAGCGGGCGGAAACCAGCTCTATTACGACGCCTTTCACAGCTGGGCAGCACTCTACAGCCTCGGCCAGATTGGCGAACTCGGAGCTATCAAATCGAGCGTCAACAGCATGTTGCCTTACGACGTTATCGTCCTATGGTTCTGTGTGCCGCTACTGTCTCTCATCGGCATCACCAAATCATGGAACAAGTGGACGCCTCGAAACGAAATCGCCATCTTGGCGCTCGGTGCATTGCTGATTTCAGCCGGCACAATCAACCGAGTGAATGTAAGCTCACCCACAGAAAACCACTTGTTGCTCAGAGCTATCCGCCTCGAGTCCAAGCGTTTAATGATGAGAAATGCTGCCTATAACCCTCAGAAAATTATTCATGGGCAAAAAATGGGAAGCCTCTTTGCGCCGATGGACGGTTACACGCGTTCCGGTAACCTGAACCAACCATGGGTTCAAAAACCTGTCGTGGCTCAAGCTGCTGAACACAAGCCAAACATCATCATCATCGAAGCCGAGAGTTTTCGGGCAGCCGAATCAGGTGCCTATGGCGCAAAAGAGAGCCTGACTCCCGAATTCGACAAGCTTTCCAAGCAAGGTATCCGAGCACAGAATTTTTACGCATCGGGGATGCAAACCGTTCGTGGTGAACTTGCTATCCACTGCAGCTCGTACCCTGCGCTCGGTGATTTACCAATCTACAAACGAGTGCCTGAAACGGACCTTACGTGCTTACCCCAAATCTTAAAGGCTGCTGGGTATCAGAACCACTGGTTTAGCGCCTTTACTTCGACCTACTCGGGCAAGAGGCCATTTCTTGAAAAGCACGGCTTTCAAAACATTCATGGCGTCGAAAGCCACGGTCAACCGGATGATGTTCATGTTGGCTGGGGTGTTTCAGATGAAGTGATGGCTGATCGAATCATTGAGCGTTTGGACAAGACCGAGAAGCCTTTTTTGGCAACTTGGATTACCTTGTCGAATCACCACCCGTGGCAATGGGACTATCCCATGGAATTCCCCGCGGACCTCCAGGTGAATGAAGATAGCGAGCCCTACGACCACTACCGACGTGGAATCTATTATACCGACCATGCCATTGGTTATTTTGTTTCCAAAATCCGCGAGCGGGAATGGGGCAAAGATGCGTGGATCGTCGTTGTAGGTGACCATGGCATGGCCATGTACCCGAAAGCGTCAAAGCGGTCCGAGTTTGGCAAGCGCGAGGCGCACTTCCGAGTCCCCATGTTGATTCTCGCTCCGGGTATCGTAGAGCCGGGCGTGGTAACCCGTCCAGCGTCGCAAGTTGATATCACGCCCACACTCATCGATATGATGGGTATCAAGGTCTCTAATGCCTTCGTCGGACAAAGCATCTTGCGCGAAGACAACGAACCGGCTTCACCGGTGATGCTCGTAGGCGTTAACTCAGCTTCGATTATTGTCGACGACAAGCGCTGCATTGCATCCACGGTTTCGTGCCATGAAGACGAGACTCCCCGATGTGCGGATGGTGAGAGCCCTCAGGCGGCCAACCACGTTTGCTATAAGCAGAGTTCTGACCTTCTCTTCAACGAAGACAACGGTCTTGAGCTACTGAGCGAGACAGAGGCCAAGGTTCTTAAGAATCGGCTTGAGTTGATGCCAGCGATGCAAACGCACCTTGAGACCCATAATCGACTTGGGGCTGGTGTGAACTGGGACGCTCACCTAAACAGCGTGCTGGGCCAAAAGTAAGGTTCCTCGCCCCACTTTCGCCTCGCAGTGCATCTATCACATCTGAACTAAATCTTCGGCTACCGTAAACTCTGCATCGGTTTTTTCTCGGATACCTTCAACAGTTTCGCCTGGTGCGATTTCTTTCAATACAAGCTGATGCTTACCATCTTGCTCAGTGATATCGAACCAACCCATGTCGGTAATGACATGCTGAACGCAGTGAGTTCCAGTAAGCGGAAGATTGCATTCCTTCAAGAGTTTTGCGTCACCGTTTTTACTGTTGTGGGTCATGATAACAATGACCCGCTTCGCTCCGGCAACCAAGTCCATGGCGCCGCCCATACCTTTAACCATCTTGCCGGGAATCATCCAGTTGGCAAGGTCGCCTTCCTGGCTAACCTGCATCGCACCCAGGATGGCTAAGTCGATGTGCCCTCCACGAATCATGGCGAAGGAGTCAGCGCTGGAGAAAAATGCCGAGCCCGGCAAAGTTGTCACTGTCTGCTTTCCTGCATTGATCAAGTCGGCATCTTCATCACCTTCAAACGGGAATGGGCCAATCCCCAAGAGCCCATTTTCTGACTGCAGAACAACGTCGACGCCTTCGGGTATGTGGTTTGCCACAAGCGTCGGCATACCAATTCCCAAATTGACATAAAACCCATCTTGTAGTTCTAGGGCAACTCGCTTAACAATTTCTTCTCGAGATAATGCCATCATGGTCTCCTAGCGCTGCGTAACCGTGCGCTGTTCGATTGGTTTTTCGTAATCGCTCGCTTTAATAACCCGCTGCACAAATATGCCTGGCGTGTGAATTTCGTCAGGAGGTAACTCGCCCGCCCCAACAAACTCTTCTACTTCCGCAATGGTAATTTTCGCGGCAGTAGCCATCATCGGGTTAAAATTTCGGGCGGTTTTCCGGAAGATAAGGTTACCATGCGCATCACCCTTCCAGGCCTTTACCAGCGCATAATCGGCAGTAAGGCTCTGCTCCATCACACACGACACACCATTAAAGTCCCGGGTTTCCTTGCCCTCGGCGACCAAGGTACCAAAACCAGTTGGGGTATAGAAAGCAGGAATGCCCGCTCCGCCAGCGCGAATACGCTCAGCCAGTGTACCTTGGGGGTTGAGCTCCACCTCAAGTTCACCCGACAGAAACTGGGATTCGAACGTTTTATTCTCGCCCACATAGCTGGCAATCATCTTCTTGATTTGGCGAGAGCCCAGTAAAAGCCCTAAACACTTCTCATCAACACCGCAGTTGTTCGAGATGACCGTCAGATCTTTTATTCCACGGTCATGAATCGCCCGAATGAGGTCTTCTGGGTTACCGCAAAGCCCAAAGCCGCCGCTCATGATTGTTACGCCGCTTGGAATATCCTTAACGGCCTCAGCAGCACTTTCGTATAACTTGTTCACATTGCCTCCTATAAAAGCATGGCGCTTCCTAGCGCTACCTGAGGGCCTCGTCAATGTGGACCAGATCACGCTCGGTCGCAGGGTCACACAATTGCTTCACCCCCGCCGGCTCAACCATTGTTCAATCTTTTTAGCTGCCACGCGTGCCCTAAAAGTCTCTCGGTGACACTGGGAGCGGCGTATTTCTGAATTGATTAATAACCATAAATTAATAAGTTCCTGGGCCGCAAACCTCTTACTCATGCAGATGCAAGGGCGGGCCGGCGGTCATCAGATATTGAGAATTCATTGAGACTCGGCCATAATTTCGCGAATTACCTCTAACCCCCGCATTCCATCCAAGTAACTGCTTTCATTGTTACTTTTTGGTTACACGCAAAGAATTATGGCAAAACCTTGGATTCCCACAGGCATTGACCTTACTTGGCCACAATAAAGATCCTTTCACGTACACTAGGGGAAAAACCCTCGATAAAACTTCTCTCAAGTCGTTAACTCGATTTGTCAGTTTCAATTAAGTTAGGTAGACGCACTGTGTTAATGGATTGAACCGTGCGGTACTTCGGTATCCATGTGGGGTTCGGGGATAATTATGATTAGAAATATAAATCGAAACAGAGCGGTCCCGCTTTGTTTCCTGACAGACCTATTTAAAGCGACTTACGACTTGTTGTCGGTCATTGACGACCTCAAGCAAGCTGGCGTTGAGATTGAACACGACCAGCGAGTGCAATATGCATTCGACGTCATGAGCCGGATTACGGGCATCGTAAAACCGCGCCCACGGCCTCTTAACGTGACACCGATGGTGCAACGCCCTCAACCGGCTAGAGCGGTGAGAACAGTGGCAACTCTGGATAATGGTTACGCTGCGACAAATCACGGAAGACGGGCCGGCGACTACCAGTACTAGGCTCCTCAAGCGATTATGGTTCCCTTATAAGCCTGACGACTCATCCTCTCAGGAACGGTTACCTGCGGCTTCAGCCGCACCGGAGTCATCGCGTTCCAAAACTAGCAGCCATTGGCGGCGCGACCACCATTGCCAGAATTCTATGTATTCCGTGAATAAGCAAAAGACAACAAGAAATGTTGTTTGTGGGGTTTTTCCCCGGTTATTCCTCGATTAGACTTTTTACCACATACTCAAACCAAAGAGTCGTTATGCGAAAGTCGTTTCTTGTCCTCGGTCTGTTTCTTGGCCTGATGGTCTCTTGTAGCCGTGAAGAGTCTCCCGAGACTCAACCAGATCAAACAG